>CAUADW010000050.1 GCA_958427895.1 uncultured Collinsella sp. | reverse complement strand
ATTGTGGAGTATGCCTTTGAGTACGCCCGTCGCTGCGGCCGCAAAAAGGTGACGGCCGTACACAAGGCAAACATCATGAAAGCGACCGACGGCCTGTTCCTGCGCGTGGCGCGCGAGGTGGCCGCCAACTATCCCGATATCGAGTTCAACGACAAGATTGTCGACGCCACCTGCATGGGCCTGGTCCAGAACCCCAACGACTTCGATGTCCTGGTGCTGCCCAACCTGTACGGCGACATCGTGAGCGACCTGTGCGCCGGCCTGGTAGGCGGCTTAGGCATGGCCCCCGGCTCCAACATCGGTGCCGACTGCGCCATCTTTGAGGCTACGCACGGCTCCGCGCCCGATATCGCGGGCCAGGATATCGCCAACCCCACAGCCGAGATCCTCTCTGCTGCGATGATGCTCGATCACCTGGGCGAGAACGACGCTGCCAATCGCATTCGCGCCGCCGTATCTACCACGCTCGACGAGGGTGAGCAGGTTACCGGTGACGTGCGTCGTGCCCAGACCGGCTCCGTCGAGGGGGCCGTGGGCACGCAGGCCTTTGCCGATGCCGTTATCGCGCACCTGGTCTAAGGTATGCACGCTGCAAACGCCTAAATAGTACTTAAGTGTTTGCGTATAACCTAAGAATCAATACGCCCGGCGCTCTGCCGGGCGTATTCTATTGGGGACTATGTTTCCTAACAAGGAGTAACTGATATGGGTCTGATTCAAAAGAAGGACGAGAAGGACGAGATCGACGGCATCCAGATCATCGAGCGCGGCGAAGGCCCCGACGGTGACGAGGACGAGAAGATCGACCTGGTCGCCGGTACGTCTGCCGAGCACATTGCTGCCGGTACGACGGCCGAGGAGGAGGACGCCCGTCTGGAGGCTCAGATTGCCGCGGATGCCGCTGACGAGAATCTGATGCCCGAGGCCCAGGATGAGGACGACGATATCCTGGGTTCCGATGAAGACGATCGCGTATCCAAGCACAAGAAGACGATGATTGCCGCCTTTGTGGTTGCCGTCGTGATCGCTGCGGTGGTCGGCTTCTTTATCGGCAATGGCGGCTTTGGCGGCAAGGGTGTCGGCTCGGCGACCCTGACCGAGGACCAGCTCGATTCGACCGTGGCAAGCTATAGCTACAACGGCAAGAAGAGTGATATCACCGCGCGCGAGGCCATCGAGAGCCAGTACAGCCTCGATACCGTCAAGGATAGTGATGGCAACTACACCGCTCCTTCTGCCGACGTCATCCTGTCCTACGTGCGCAACAAGATCCTGCTCGATGCCGCCGAGGACGAGGGCATTACCGTCTCTTCCAAGGAGATGAAGCAGTACGCCGAGGATTCCATCGGCACTTCTGACTACAAGACCATGGCCACGCAGTATGGCGTGTCCAAGGACCAGGCCAAGCAGATCGTCCGTCAGTCCGCGACGCTGCAGAAGCTCTACAAGAAGAAGGTGGGCGATAGCTCCGCAAGCATGCCGACCGCCCCGACCGAGCCTGCTGACGGCAACGAGGAGACCGCGAGCAAGGACTACGCCGATTACATCATCAAACTTGCCGGCGACGAGTGGGATAGCGAAAAGGGCACCTGGAAGGACGCCGATAGCACCTACGCTAAGGCCTTCGCTGACGATGCCTTTACGGCTGATAGCGCTACCTACAAGCAGGCCATGACCGCCTATTACACCGCCTACCAGCAGTACTCTTCGCAGGCTTCGAGCGCCAGCTCCAAGTGGACCGAGTATGCTAACGGCCTGTATGCCAAGGCTAACATCAGCATCTATGGTCTGTTTGCATAAAGATCTGTCTGAGCCGCCGAGCGCGTAACCGAAATATCTGAATAAGCCCGCTAGAACGGATGTTGTTCTAGCGGGCTATTTGCGTTTAGGCGCTGGTGGCTAAATTATGCCTATCAATCTTTAAGTCCAAAAAGGCTATCGGCTTCATCGTCGGATATATATTCCAGTACATCGCCCGGTTGGCAGTCGAGTGCCCGACATATCGCGTCAAGAGTTGAAAAACGTATGGCAGAAACCTTGCCCGTCTTAATGCGTGACATATTGACCTGGGAGATGCCCACGCGTCCCGCAAGCTCTTTGGATGAGATCTTGCGTTCGGCGAGCATGCGGTCAAGCCGCAGAATAATCATGGATTCCCCCTAGAGCAACTCGTCATCTTGTTTTTGCAGGATATACCCGTAGCGGAAGATGCTGGCAATCAGGCAAATAATCAGGCCCGCAAAGAGCATGGAGGGCTCGAATAACTGGCCGGCGAACGCATCCGTAAAGCTGCCGCCAAATCCTGAGAGTATCATTCCCGTGATTACGGCACCAAGAAGCCTCACGGCAACGCCGCCGATAAGGAATAAATGTCCTACTCGACGAAGTGTCTGGTTACATTCAAGGTCAAAGGGCCTGCCTTCCTTTTCAATGTTTAAGAAAAGCCTGCGCACGCTTAGCGCGATGGTAAGCGCGAGGCATGTCATCAAGAGGCTCCCTATGGCAGTGTGACCATCGTGTGCGACGAGCATAAGTGGGGTCTGCGCATCGGTACCGACAATAGCCAGGCACGGCCCTTCGCCGCCTTGAAGTTCTACGGATTGGAGACACGACCCTTGGGAGAGGCTAGGCAATACGAGTAGAAGGTCAATCGCAATGACTGCGAGAAGTCCCAGAGCGAGCGCCACGGTGGTGCAGATTGTGGCCCATTTGCAGATGCGAGTGAGCTTCCTCAGATCGGCTATTGCCTGTTCACGGTCGATGGCTTCATTCGATTTGGATACGTTCCAGCGGATCATAGCTCCTCCAACCAATGTCTTGGATGATACTTGTATCTCATATCATATTTAATGATAAACGATAAACAATTACAGATTAGAGTAAGTAATGTTTGTGAGACGAATAGCGAGAGCTATGGCTCATTTTGGGTGTCGGAGTTTGGCGCGCGGGGGATGAGGACAAATGTCAAAACTTCCCTTGATCGCGCAAGCGCTCCATTGTGTTTCCCTAATTCATCTGGGAAAACGACTGCAAACGATTGCAAGTAACCGGTGAACGGTCGAAAACTACCGTTCACCGATAATCTCAAAACTGGTTCTAACTGGTATTAAGTCAAAAAGACCAATTCACATATCTTCACAATGACCTGCAATTTTTCTACACGCTATTTTTAGCCGCCCTGCGTTGTTTAGACACAGGAAAAGATCCGATCTTTTGCCAAAGCATTTCGGAACGGTTTCAAAACCGCAGGTAGAAGTGTTAACGACCGGTAAACGGTCGATTTATCACCGTGAGCGGTGCAAAAACGTTTTACCGTATGAATCAACGAAAGCGACCTCTTCTGGGGTGATATAGTGACAACAACACGTCACGTGGTTACTACCAGTTTAGAAACCACTGGTCTTCAAAGTACGCTTTCTAAGAAGCTTTAAGGGCGAGCGCCCGCTGGCTTCCGAAAATCATCGGACTCAGATCGTACACACCTTCGGAAGGGAAATTTGAATGGTTGGCTTTATTCTTACCGGTCATGGACAGTTCGCACCCGGCCTCGCAAGCGCTATCGCTATGGTTGCTGGCGACCAGCCCGCTTTTACCGTCGTTCCTTTTGAGGGCGACCAGGCTGCTTCCTACGGTGAGGATCTCCGCGCCGCTATTACCGCCATGCGCGAGGAGTGCGATGGCGTGCTCGTCTTTACCGACCTGCTTGGTGGCACCCCGTTCAACCAGGCGATGATGATTGCCCAGGATGTCGACAACGTCGAGGTTCTGACCGGCACCAACCTTCCCATGGTTATTGAGCTTCTGTTCCTCCGCGGCAACGCCACGCTCGCCGAGCTTGGCGAGCAGGCCGTGACCGTTGGCCAGACGGGCATCACCGCCCAGACGGTCGCATCCGTTGCCGGCTCCGACGAAGAGGATATCTTCGGCGACGAGGACGGCATCTAATGGCCGATTTCGGAGCCAACGTCCTGAGCTCCTCGGTCGCCCTTTTAGGCCTGCTTGTCATCATGGGCTTGATTTACACCATCTGGTCGCAAATCAACATGAAGAAGAAGCAGAAGTACTTCAAGGAGCTGCACACCGAGCTCAAGCCGGGTCAAGAGGTTCTTTTCGCCGGCGGTATCTACGGAACCGTCAAAGGCATCGAAGGCGAGAAGGTCCAGATCAAAGTCCGATCCGGAGCCGTCGTAGATGTTTCGCGTTACGCGATTCAGGAGATCAAGTAACTGTCGTCAGCAAATAACGAAAGGAAGCTGATCAACATGGCAGAACCCAACATTCTTCTTACCCGCATCGATAACCGACTGGTTCATGGTCAGGTTGCCACCCAGTGGAACTCCACCCTGGGCTCCAACCTCATCCTCGTCGCCAACGACGACGTGGCGTCCAACACCATGCGCCAGAACCTCATGAAGATGGCCGCTCCCGCCGGCGTCGCTACGCGTTTCTTCTCTCTGCAGAAGACCATCGACGTCATTGGCAAGGCGAGCCCGCGCCAGAAGATCTTCATCGTGGCCGAAACACCGGAAGACGTGCTTACGCTCGTCAAGGGCGGTGTGCCTATAAAGAAGGTAAACATCGGCAACATGCACATGTCGGAAGGAAAGCGCCAAGTCGCCACCTCCGTCGCAGTTAACGACGAGGATGTCGCTGCGTTTAAAGAGCTGCAGGAATTGGGGGTGGAGTTGGAGATCAGGCGCGTTCCGAGCACGCCTGTTGAGGACACGAGCAAGCTCTTCTCGTAATCCTCGTGATCCACGTTGTCAGGAGTGAAACCCTGACGTTCTGTACGTGAAATCCAAAGTGCGTACATACATTTTGAAAGGAGGAGCAAGATGGAATACTCGATCATCCAGATCGCTCTGGTCTTCGTCGTCACGTTCATCGCGGCAATCGACCAGTTTGACTTCCTCGAGTCTCTCTATCAGCCCATCGTCACCGGCGCCGTCATCGGTCTTATCCTTGGCGACCTCAACACCGGTCTTCTCGTGGGTGGTACCTATCAGCTCATGACGATCGGCAACATGCCGATCGGAGGCGCTCAGCCGCCTAACGCCGTCATCGGCGGCATCATGGCAGCCATTCTCGCTATCGCCACGGGCCTCGAGCCCAACGCGGCAGTCGGTCTCGCCATTCCGTTCGCTCTGCTTGGCCAGCTCGGCGTTACCCTGGTCTTCACGCTTATGTCCCCGCTTATGTCCACGGCCGATAACATGGCTCACAACGCGGACACCAAGGGCATCGAGCGCCTGAACTACTTCGCCATGGCTCTGCTCGGCCTGATCTTCGCTGTCGTCGTCACCCTGTTCTTCATCGCTGGCGCTACCATTGGTCAGACCATCGCTTCCGCCATCCCGACTTGGCTGCAGACCGGTCTGTCCGCTGCAGGCGGCATGATGCGCTTCGTCGGCTTCGCCGTCCTGCTCAAGGTTATGATGAACCGCGATATGTGGGGCTTCTTCCTCATGGGCTTTGGCCTCGCGCTCATCACCGTTGCCAACGATTCGCTGGCAACCCCTGCTCTGCTCATCCTCGCTCTCATCGGCTTCGGCATCGCTTTCTGGGACTTCCAGCAGCAGACCGAGCTGAAGGGTGCAGCTGTTTCTGACGGAGGTGACTTCGAAGATGGCATCTAATGAGTATGTGATCCCGGAGCACTACGAGGATCTCACTCCTGCTCCGCAGCTCGACCAGAAGACCCTCAACAAGATGGCTTGGCGCTCCTGCTTCCTGCAGGCATCGTTCAACTACGAGCGCATGCAGGCCGCTGGCTGGCTCTACTCCATCATCCCCGGTCTGGAGAAGATCCACACCAACAAGAACGACCTCGCGGCTTCCATGAGCCACAACCTGGAGTTCTTCAACACCCACCCGTTCCTTGTCACCTTTGTTATGGGCATCGTGCTTTCGCTCGAGCAGAACAAGGTTGACATC
Source organism: uncultured Collinsella sp. (assembly GCA_958427895.1). Taxonomy (GTDB): domain Bacteria; phylum Actinomycetota; class Coriobacteriia; order Coriobacteriales; family Coriobacteriaceae; genus Collinsella. Next base: position 6,124 of record CAUADW010000050.1, on the reverse strand, counting down.
CCCACGATCCGCGCCGTCCGCGTCGCCGCAATGGGCCCGCTCGGTGGTATCGGTGACGCCCTGTTCTGGCTGACGCTCGTGCCTATCACGGCCGGCATCACCTCCAACATGGCCATCAACGGCAACGCCGCTGCACCGATCATCTTCCTGGTGATCTTCAACGTCGTCCAGTTCGCTCTGCGCTTCTGGCTCATGAACTGGTCCTACAAGCTTGGCACCAGCGCTATTGACGCTCTGACCGCCAACATGCAGGCCTTCACGCGTGCCGCTTCCATCATGGGCGTCTTCGTCGTCGGTTGCCTGGTCGTCACCATGGGTGGCACCCAGATCAACCTCCAGATCCCCAACGGCACCACCCGTGGTCTCTCCGCTACTACCGTGATCGTCTCCGAGAAGGAGGCCGAGAACTTCACCGGTATGGAGGGCATCGATACCGAGACCGCTGAGGCCGGTACCATCGCCATGACCGATAAGGACGGCAACGCCCTTACCGCTTCCGATGCCGACGGCAACGCTGTCGAGTGCGGCGTCACCGATCTGGGTAACGGCATGGAGTCCGTGACCTACGGCACCGTTACCGAGGATCCGGTCAACTTCTCTGTTGCCGACACCCTCAACACCATCGTCCCGAAGCTCGTCCCGCTTATGCTTACGCTGCTGCTTTACTACATGTTCGCTAAGCACAGCTGGACCCCGACCAAGGGCATTCTCCTGCTCTTCGTCCTTGGCATCCTGGGCGCTGGCCCGCTTGGTCTCTGGCCGAGCATCTGGTAAGGCTCTAGCTTGAGGGGTGTGTCCCTACGCGGCTCACACCCCGACCCCTTAAGCCATGTGTATGTTAAAAGCCGCGTGCTCGAAAGAGCGCGCGGCTTTTGTTTTCTTAATGATTCGGGTGTGGCAGACAGATAATGCATAACACCGTAGGTAGTTAGCCGAATTCGAGCAAAAGGGAGGATAGGATGGCGATCGGAGCGCGTAAGCAACCGCTGTACGATCAGCTGGTCGATATTCTGACCGAAAAGATTGACCATGAATATCGCGCCGGTGACATGATTCCTTCCGAGCGCGAACTTTCGGAGCGCTATGGTCTCTCGCGCACTACGGTACGCCTGGCTCTGCAGGAACTGGAGCATTTAGGACTGGTGGTTCGGCAGCACGGTCGCGGTACCTTTGTGACCGACCGTTCGGCAAAAGCAACCAATCTTATGCAGTCCTACAGCTTTACCGAGCAGATGCGCGCGATGGGTCGAGAACCCGAGACCACGATTCTCGAGTTTTGCGAGATGGAGGCCGATAAGAATCTGGCCGAGCATATGGGATTGCGCATCGGTGATCGCATTTTTAAGCTCAAGCGCCTTCGCTCTGCCGACAACATGCCCATGATGGTCGAACGCAGCTATCTACCGGTTCGTCAATTTCTGTCCCTAAAGCGACCGCTGCTGGAGCGTAAGCCGCTTTACGATGTGATTGAGCAGGACTTTCAGCAAAAGATTCGCGTGGCCGAAGAGGAGTTCTATGCGAGCATAGCCCGTCCCACCGATGCCCACCTTTTGGGAATTGTCGAGGGCTCGCCTGTGCTCGATTTGGTCAGGACTACGTATAACGAGTCAAACGAGGTAGTGGAGTACACACTCTCGGTTGCTCGTGCCGATCAGTTTAAATACAAGGTTTACCACCAGCGCAGTAACTAGTGCTCGCATCGTTTCCATATGGCGATTCTTTGCATTTAACTGGTTACTACCAGATAACCAACCGAAGTGTATAATTGCACGTCAGAGGATTACTTCTAGAGAGAGGTATTAGAAATGTTCGAGAAGAGTGTCGAGGAGCTCACCGAGCTCGGCGCCCAGATCACCACGGCCGAGATTGCTCAGCAGCCCGAGCTTTGGCGTGATACGCTCAACATCTATCGCGAGAACAAGGAGGCCATCGAGGCCTTCCTGGCCGAGGCTCGCGCTATGGGCGAGGGTCGTCTGTCCGTTGTCTTCACCGGTGCCGGTACGTCCGACTACGTTGGCGATACCTGCGCCCCGTACCTGCGTCACGCTGGCAACACTGATCTCTACGACTTTAAGCCCATCGCCACGACCGACATCGTGAGCGCCCCGCGCGACTTCCTGCGCGCCGAGGATCCCACGCTCGTGGTTTCCTTTGCCCGCTCTGGCAACAGCCCCGAGAGCCTTGCCGCCGTTGCCGTTGCCAAGGAGCTCGTCCACAACGTCAAGTTCCTCAACATCACCTGCGCTCCCGAGGGCAAGCTTGCCGTCGAGTCTGCCGATGATCCCAATGCGCTGACGCTGCTCATTCCGCGCGCCAACGACAAGGGCTTCGCCATGACCGGTTCTTATTCCTGCATGACCCTGCTCTCCACCCTTATTTTCGACACTGCCTCTGACGAGCAGAAGGCCGAGTGGGTCGAGACGATTGCCAAGATGGGCGAGGAGGTCATCTCCCGTGAGCCCGAGATCGCCGATTACCTGGCTGGCGATTTCAACCGCGTGACCTACTTGGGTTCTGGCTCCTTCGGTGGCCTTGCTCAGGAGAGCCAGCTCAAGATCCTCGAGCTCGCTCACGGTCTGGTCGCTACTTCCTACGACACCTCCATGGGCTATCGTCACGGACCTAAGTCCTTCGTCGACGATAAGACGCTCGTCTTCGTGTTCGTCAACAACGACGCCTACACCCGTCAGTACGACATCGACATCCTCAACGAGATCGGTGGCGACGAGATCGCTCAGCACACCATCGCCGTTCAGCAGGAAGGTGCCACCGTCTATGAGGGTGAGTCCTTCACCTTTAAGGGCTACGAGGCACTTCCCGAGGGTTACCTTGCTCTGCCGTTCGTGATGTTTGCCCAGGCTATCAGCCTGCTCAACTCCGTCCGCGTGGGCAACACGCCCGATACGCCGAGCCCCACCGGCACGGTCAACCGCGTGGTTAAGGGCGTGACGATTCACCCCTTCACCGCTTAATCGCGTCCCCCCTGTAAGGGCGCCCGTCCGCTCATAACGGCGGGCGGGCGCTTTTTGTTTTACGTGAGCTGGGTATAAGCATTACCACAGTCAACTGCTTTAGAAGCGAGGAGTGCATATGAGCACGTACGCAATTAAGGCTGACAAGTTCTTCTTGCCGGCAGGCCCGCAACTGGGCGGCTATCTTATGGTCGAGGATGGCGTTTTTGGCGCCTGGCAGGCCGACGAGCCCTCTTGCGAGATTAAGGACTACACGGGATCGTGGATCGCACCGGGTATGGTCGATACTCACATCCATGGCTTCTACAACCACTCAACTACCGATAACGATCCCGAGGGCATCGATATCAGCTCAACCGAGCTCGCCCGTCGCGGTACCACCAGCTGGCTGCCCACGACGTTCACCGATGGCGTCGAACAGATCAAGGACGCCTGCGCTGCTATCGCCAAGGCGGACGAGGGCCGCGGCCCCGACTTCTGCGGTGCCCGCATTCAGGGCATCTACCTGGAGGGCCCCTTCTTTACCATGAAGCACGTGGGCGCGCAGAACCCCGCTTACCTGATTGACCCCTCCGAGGAGGTTTTCGACCAGTGGCAGGAGGCTGCGGGCGGTCGCATCGTTAAGAGCGCCATGGCCGCCGAGCGCGACGGTGCCGCTGCTTATGCGGCTGCTCTGAACGCCAAGGGCGTGGTGACCAGCATCGGTCACTCCGACGCCACCTACGATGAGTGCATCGCCGCTATCAATGCCGGTGCCAGCTGCTTTACGCATACCTATAACGGCCAGCGCGGTCTGCATCACCGTGAGCCCGGTGTCGTGGGTGCTGCCATGTCCACGCCCGAGACCTACGCCGAGATCATCTGTGACGGCAAGCACGTAAACCCTGCCGCCATCAAGGCACTGCTGCAGGCAAAGGGCTGGCAGCACACGGTGCTCATCACCGACTGCCTGGGCTGCGGCGGCATGCCCGAGGGCAGCTACACCAGTGGTGGCATGGACGTCATCATGAAGGACAACCTGTGCTGGCTCGCCGACGGCAAAAGCATTGCCGGCTCGGTGCTCACGCTTGCCCAGGGCGTCAAGAACATTGTCGATTGGGGCATCGCCAGCGCTGATATCGCCATTCGCATGGCAACCGAGGTGCCGGCTCGCTCTGCGCACATCGAGGATAAGTGCGGCAGCATCATGCCGGGTCGCGACGCCGACTTTGTCGTGTTCGACCATGAGCTCACCCTCGTCGAGACGTATGTTGGCGGCCAGAGCGTCGGCAACGCCTTTACCGATTAACGATAGAAAAAGACGGCGGGCCCGAATCTGCTCGGACCCGCCGTATGGGTTAAACGCTCAAAAGCACCTTAACAGTTACAGCTTGTTAACGATCTTCTTTGCCGTGCGCTTGACGCCGGCCACAAGACCCCCCGCGGGATGCTCCTTTTCGTATGCTAGACGCTTCTCGCGCTTGGCGTACTCTTCGACGATGATGTCGCCATACTCGTCTTCGATCTTGTCGAAGAAGTCGACGGCGCCCTTAATTTCCTCAGCGGTCGGGTGTCCCTTCTGGACGCCGCCGGTGAGTTTGAACGGCCCCCACGTATCAAAGCCGGGACAGCCGTAGACGCCCATAAAGATGGCCTGCCTCATGCGGCAGATGCCATCGATATCCTTGCCGTACCACTTGTTTTTGCCACCGTAGGTCATAAGGCCAAACACCTTGTCCTGCGGCTGCAGCACGTTCGTGAGCACGCGTGCCATGTCCTTGTCGATCTCGGAGTAATAGATGCCCGTGGCGACACCGATCAGATGGTATTCGTGCAGGTCGGGGTACTCGTTTTTACCGAGTGACTTCACGTCGAGGGTATCGATCTCGGGGTGCGCCTCGACGATGGCGTCCACGAGCTTTTTCGTATTGCCGTGGTGGTGTGAGGCATAAAGGATGATGGTTCGCATAAGAAGGCCTTTCAGCTGTAATTGCATCAATGTCTGTATGGTACCCCGTTGCATGGCTGGGAAACCGGACGCATCGATGAACGTGCGGGTTTGTCCTTTGGTCAGGGCCGAGACGGGTTCTTGCGAGCAAAAAGCAGTTGTTCGAAAGGATGGACAATGGAATACGCTCTCTCCAACGATTCGATTTCTATCAAGGTCTCCACGGCCGGTGGTTCGTTTACCTCGATTGAGGCTGGAGGTCGCGAGTACTTGTGGCAGGGCGATCCCGCCGTGTGGTCCGGCCAGGCACCGATTTGCTTCCCGATTTGCGGAGGTTTGCGCGATAACAGCGCCATGACGTTTGCCGGACATCATGTGAAGCTCGCCCGCCATGGGTTTGCGCGCAAACAGGAGTGGAAGCTGCTGAGCCAGAGCGAGAACGAGCTGGCGATGTGCCTGGCTTCGGAGGATAACGCCGCGCTGCTGAGCGATTATCCGTATCCGTTTAAACTTGTCGCCCGCTATACGCTCGAGGACGCCGCCGTGCGCGTCTCCTATGAGGTTACCAACGAGGGCACCGAGGACATGCCGTTCTTTATCGGCGGCCATCCCGGCTTTAGGTGCCCGCTCGATGAGGGCGAGGCCTATACGGACTACGAGCTGCGCTTTGAGAAGGACGAAGCTGCTGAGCTTTGCACTGCCGTCCCCTCGACTGGATTGATCGATGTGGACAGGCGCTCCAAGAACCCCATGGTGGGAAAGACGCTGCCTTTGTCGCATGAGCTCTTCGATTTTGCGGAGACCATCTTTGACGTGCTCGAGAGCCGTCAGGTCACGCTTTCCAAAAAGGGCGAGGACAAGGGCATTCGCCTGAGCTTCGAGGGCTTCCCGTACCTTATTGTGTGGAGCAAGCCCGAGGGTGATTTTGTGGCAGTTGAGCCCTGGGGCGGCCTCTCGACCTGTTCCGATGAGGATGACGTGCTTGAGCACAAGCGCGGCTGCCTTATCGCCAAGCCCAAAGAAACCATCGTGCGCTCGTTCACAATCGAGATTCTGTAGTCGCATGTAGCCAATTCGTTTTGCAAGGCATAAGGAGCCTGCGAGATAAGGAGCTAGAAATGATCCTCACCGTTACGATGAACCCGTCCGTCGATACGCGCTATCAGCTCGATGAGCTCATTATCGACGACGTCAACCGCGTGACGCCCGAAAAGACCGCCGGCGG
>CAUADW010000049.1 GCA_958427895.1 uncultured Collinsella sp. | reverse complement strand
CAGGCGCAGGAGCGCATCCGCAAGATCGAGCAGATCAAAAAGGAGCTCGTCATCCTGCCCGAGGGCCACAAGCACATCGACTTTAAGTTCCCCGATCCGCCGCGCTCCGGCGACATGGTCGTGGGCCTCGAGGGTGTATCCAAGTCTTACGGCAACAAGCACATCTACAGCGATATCGACCTCAAGCTCTACCGCGGCGAGCACGTGGCGCTCGTCGGCCCCAACGGCGCCGGCAAGTCCACGCTCATGAAGATCCTCGCCGGCCTGGAGCCGCCCACCACCGGCACCCGCGACCTGGGCACCAACGTGGGCGTTGCCTATTACGCCCAGCACGCGCTCGAGGGCATGACCGAGTCCAATACCGTCCTGCAAGAGATCGACACCGTCACGCCCAAGTGGACCGTGCCGCAGCAGCGCAGCCTGCTGGGCGCCTTCCTATTTAGCGACAACGACTCCATCGAGAAGCAGGTCCGCGTCCTCTCCGGCGGCGAAAAAGCGCGTCTGGCACTGGCTAAGATGCTCGTGGCCCCCGAGGCGCTCCTGTGCCTGGACGAGCCCACCAACCACTTGGACATCGACTCGGTGGACATGCTCGAGAACGCCCTGCAAAACTTCCCCGGTACCATCGTGCTAATCAGCCACGACGAGCACCTGGTGCGCGCCGTGGCCAACCGCGTGATCGACATCCGCGATGGCAAGGTCACGGTCTATGACGGCGACTACGACTATTACCTCTACAAGCGCGAGGACCTCGCGGCCCGCGCCGCCGCCGAGGCGGCAGGGGAGGACACACCGGCCACGACCAAGGCAGCCAAGCCGACCAGTTCCGCCCAGCCCAGCGTCGCCGCCCCCAAGCCTGCCGAGGGCAAAAAGACCAAGGAGCAAAAGCGCGCCGAGGCCCAGGCCCGCGCTGCGCTCAACAAAAAGCTCAAGGGCGTGCGCAACCAGCTCAAGAAGATCGAGACGGAGCTCGATAAAAAGCGCGCCCGCTATGACGAGCTTATGGAATTGATGGCAAGCGAAGAGCTTTATGCCGATCAGGACAAGTTCAATGCCGCGCTGGGGGAATATAACGGCCTTAAGCAAGAGCTTCCCAAGCTCGAGGATGAATGGCTGGAGCTTTCCACCCAGATCGAAGAGGAGACCGCGCGTGAACTCTCGTAAGGCCGCTGCCGTGGCGATGAGCATCATCGCCATCGCGTGCCGCATCTGCGGCATCTTTATGAGCGCGATGACCGTGCTGCTGTGCTTTAGCGGCCTCACCGCCAAGCTGCAGATCGTGGGCTTTGTCGTTGAGCTTTCGCGTGCGTTGCCGAGCGCCATCGCCGGCTACGGCGTCATCACATCGCCCTTTGGCGGCGTGTTCCGCCTGGATTACGCCATCGTCGCGGTAATCCTCTTTGTGGCCGACTACCTGCTCACGCGCGCCTCGCGCCGCGTCCGCTAGGGGATCGATATGTCCAGCGGCTACCTCATGAACCTGCTCGCTAGCGCCGTCGCCGTCATCGTGGGCATCGTTATCCACGAGAGCGCACACGCCGCGGCGGCCTGGGCGCTCGGCGACAAGACGGCCCGCTCGCGCGGCCGCGTCTCACTCAACCCGCTCAACCATATCGACCCGTTTGGCACCATCATCCTGCCGCTGCTGATGCTTGCCGCCTGCGGTCCCGTATTCGCCTTCGCAAAGCCCGTGCCCGTCTACCTCAACAACCTCAAGCACCCCAAGCGCGACGAGGTCCTGGTGAGCGTGGCCGGCCCCGCGTCGAACATCGCCCTCGCGTGCCTCGCGGCCGCCCTCATGCACGCAACGTACGGCAACCTCTACACCAGCATGTCCTTTGCCGTGGCATCACAGATCATGAACTTCGGTGCCACGTTTATCGTGGTCAACTTGTCGCTCGCGTTCTTTAACCTCATCCCGATCCCGCCGCTCGACGGCTCGTCGATCATCGTACCCTTCCTCAAGGGCAAGGCGCTCAACAACTATTACCGCCTGCAGCAATACGCTATGCCCATCCTCATCCTGGTGCTCTACCTGCTGCCCATGTGGACCGGCATCGATGTGATCGGCCGCTATTTCGACGTTACCGTGTATCCGCTCGCTGAGCAGCTGCTCAACTTCGCAATCGCCGGCATCTAAGGTAAACTTACAGGTCGACCGTGCAAAACGGTCGCAACATGCACCCAAACCGCGCCGCGAAGGCGCCGTCAAAGGAGGTCGAAGATGTCGTATCGCGTGTCGACGCAGGTCTACAGCGGACCGTTCGACCTGCTGCTGCAGCTGGTAACCCGCCAAAAAGTAGATATCGGCGCCATCTCCATCAGCGAGGTGGCCGAGCAATACCTTGCCGAGGCCGAGCGCATCGAGGCGCTGGACCTGGACGTGGCGAGCGACTTTTTGCTGGTTGCAGCAACCCTTTTGGACATCAAGGCCGCCTCTCTGGTGCCGCAGGAGGCCCCGCGCAAAATCGATGACGACGATGACGAGTTCGACGAAGACCTCGAGGAGCTCAGCACGCTCGACGGCGACGCCCTGCGCGAGGTCCTGATCCAGCGCCTAATTGCCTACAAGCAGTTTAAGGGCGCGGCCGCGGCCCTTGGCGCGCGCATGCAGGCCGAAAGCCGTATGCACCCGCGTGTGGCCGGCCCCGACCCGGAGTTCCTGGGGCTCATGCCCGACTACCTGGCAGGCATCACCCTGCGCGGCCTCGCCGTCATCTGCGCCGACCTGGACGGCAAGCGACAGACCTTCCTGCTGGAGGCCGAGCACGTGGCGCCGCATCGCGTACCGCTCGACCTGACCGTGGCCTCAGTCGACCGCTTTACCATGGCACACCAAACCTGCACCTTCCGCGAGCTGCTGGACGGCGATGCCACGACCGAGCAGCTCGTCGTCACCTTCCTGGCCATGCTTGAGCTTGCCAAGCGCGGCTCGCTCACGCTGAGCCAGGACGAGATCTTCGGAACCATCTGCATCAACCGAGTCGAGGGAGCCGAGGCATACGTGCCCGGCGAGGGCCCCGAGCTCACCGAATAGGAGCCGCAACCATGTCAACCCTTTCCACGCTGGAGGCAAATAGCCTCAAAGGTGCCCTCGAGGCGCTGCTGCTGGTGTCGAGCGACCCGGTAAGTGCGCCCGCGCTGGCCGGCGCACTGGATATCGCCCCCGGCGAGTGCGCGTCGCTGCTCGCCGAGCTCAAGGTTGAGTACGAGGAGGCCAACCGCGGCTTTCAGCTGCGCGAGGTCGCCGGCGGCTGGCGCCTGTTTACGCACCCCGCCTACCACGATGTGGTCGAGGCTTACGTGCTGAGCTGGGATACGCAAAAGCTTTCCCAGGCGGCGCTCGAAACCCTGGCCGTCATCGCCTACCACCAGCCCGTGACGCGCGAGGTGGTCAAGGGCATCCGCGGCGTCAACTCCGACGGCGTCATCGCGTCGCTCGTGGACAAGGGCCTGGTGCGTGAGCTCGGCCGCGACCCCCAGCGCGGTCAAGCCATCATCTACGGCACGACCAACGCCTTCCTGGAAAAGTTCGGTCTGCGCTCCACCCGCGACCTGCCCGACCTGGAGCAGTTTGCCCCCGACGAGCAGTCGCGCCAGTTTATCCGCGAGCGTCTAAGCGGCCGCAGCATTCAGTCCACGCTCGAGGAACAGGCCGAGGACCTGGACGAGGAGCGCGAACTTCTCGATACCGATGTTGAAGATGTTGAGGCAGTCGAGGACTTGGAGACCCTAGTCGTAGACGAGACCTCGGAGGATTTGCATGACGAGGACTAACGAAGTGGGGGAGACGCGCGCCATGGGCAACGCAGTACCCGCAACCGACGCCCAGCCCGTCTACCCGCACACCATGCGCCTGCAGCGCTTTTTGGCGCGCGCGGGCGTGGCGAGCCGCCGCGGCTCGGAGGACCTGATGACCGCCGGCCGCGTGACCGTCAACGGGCTGGTCGCGACCGAACTGGGCACCAAGGTCGATGTCGACCGCGATCACATCGAGGTCGACGGCATGCCCGTCAAGCTCAACCAGGGCGCCGTGTACCTGATGCTCTACAAGCCGACCGGCTACCTCACCACCATGAGCGACCCGCAGGAGCGCCACTGCGTGGCCGAGCTGGTCCCGCGCGACCGCTTTCCGGGGCTCTTCCCGGTGGGTCGCCTGGACCGCGACACCACGGGCCTTTTGCTCTTTACCACCGACGGTGACCTGTCACAGGACCTGTTGCACCCCAGCAAGCATGTCTATAAGACCTACCAGGCACTCGTTGACGGACAGCTGTCCGAACGCGATCTAGACCCGCTCCGCCATGGCATCGAGCTCGACGACGGCCAGTGCCAGCCGGCAATCTGCCGTGTCATTAACGCGCGCGAGGCCGAAGCCGTAGCTCCCCAAGGCGTCAAGCCCGGCACCACCGCCGTGGAGGTCATCATCCGCGAGGGCCGCAAAAATCAGGTTAAGCGCATGCTGAGCAAGATTCACCATCCGGTGATCCGCCTGCACCGCTGCAACTTTGCCGGCCTGGAGCTCAAGGATGTGGCCAAGGGTTCGTGGCGCGAGCTCACCGACCGCGAGGTGCAGATCCTTAAAGCGGGCGGCATCCCGCCCAAGCAGGCGAGCGGCAAGCGTAACGGCGGCAAGCCCCAAGACACACCCGCCAGCCGCACGCGTCATCACGGCAGCCACGGCTCCGCACCCAAGCGCAACACCTACCGCGAGCGCTACACGGGCTAGGCAACCCGCCGCGCCCCAACGCCCGCGAACCATACCAGCACGTCACCCATCGAAAGGAAGCATTGCATGATCGTCGCCATCGACGGCCCCGCCGGTTCCGGCAAGTCCACCATCGCCAAGGAAATCGCCCGCCAGCTGGGCTTTAACAAGCTCGACACGGGCGCCATGTATCGCGCCGTCACCTTCGCCGCGCTCGACCGTGGCATCGATTTGGACGACGAGGCGGCAATCAACGCCCTCGCCGAGCAAATCGAGATCCGCTTTACAAACGGCACCGGCGAGGACACGCGCCTGACCATTGACGGCCGGGACGCTTCGGCCGCCATCCGCACCCCGCAGGTCGACGCCAACGTGTCCAAGGTCTCGGCCTATCCGGGCGTGCGCGCCGCCATGCTCATCCACCAGCGCCGCGCCGCCGTAAACCGCGATATCGTGGCCGAGGGTCGCGACATCGGAACCGTCGTGTTCCCTAACGCGCAGGTCAAGGTCTTCCTAACCGCCGACCCGCGCGAGCGCGCCCGCCGCCGCGTGCTTCAGCGTCACCAAAACGATGCCCAGCCGCTCACGTCCGAGCAGCTCGAGGCTGAGGTCGACGAGACCCTCGACGCCCTTAAGCAGCGCGACAAGCTCGACAGTAGTCGCGAGGTCGCCCCGCTCGTGTCCGCCGAGGACGCCGTGCACGTCGACTCCACCGCCCACACCATCGACGAGGTCGTTCGTATCATCGAGGACCTCATCAACCAAAGGAGGTAGCCCATGCGCCTGTTTAAGCAGACGCCCGAGGACTATTACAACGCCCCCTACGCCGAGTTTCCAGCGCTCATCCGCGGCACCGTCGTCGTGGTCATGGCAATCCTTTGGGCCTTCTCCAAGCTCATGTGGCGCTGGAAGGTCGAGGACGCCGACCTGCTGTTTGAGCGCCAGGAAGGCCGCGGCAGCGTGGTCATCTGCAACCACACCTCGATGGCCGAGCTCCTGGCTGTAGAGACGGCGCTGTTCTTTGGCGGCCGCCGCGTTCGCCCCATCTTTAAGTCCGAGTTTGCCAAGAGCAAGATCGTACGCTGGGCCTTTAGCCGCGTGGGCGGCATCCCCGTGGAGCGTGGTACTGCCGATATGAAGTGTCTGCGCGCCGCCCAGCATGCGCTGCAGCGCGGCGAGGACGTTCTGATCTTCCCCGAGGGCACGCGCATTCGCTCGCGCGAGATCAAGCCCGAGGTCCACGGCGGCTTTGCGCTCATCGCCCAGATGGGCAAGGCGCCCGTCAACCCGCTCGCCATCTGCGGCTGGTCCGACATCACGCCCGCGGGCAAAAAGATCATGCGTCCCAAGAAGTGCTGGATCCGCGCCGGCAAGGCCGTCTCGCTTTCCGACGCACCGGCTGGGCTTAAGCGCACGGAGCGTCTGGAATGGTTTGAGTCCGAGGCCATGAACCGCGTCTACGCTATGCGAGACGAGCTGTGTGCCGAGCATCCGGGCAGGTTCTAGCCATGAGCGAGAATGTAACGAACACCGCCGCGACTGCGTCCGACCAGGCAACCGCGCCTACCATCGAGATCGCCGCCCACGCCGGCACTTGCTACGGCGTGCAGCGCGCCCTCGACATGGCACTTGCCGCCGCGCCGCAGGCAGGGGAGTGCACTCAGGTCCATACCTTGGGTCCGCTCATCCATAACCCCATCGTGGTGCGCGAGCTCGCAGAGGCAGGCGTCGGTCTGGCCGAGAACCTGGATAATGCCGCAACCGGCACCGTGATCATCCGCGCCCACGGCGTGGTGCCGCAGGTGATCGATGCCGCTCGCGAGCGTGGCCTTAACGTCGTCGACGCCACCTGCCCCTACGTGAAGAAGGTCCATATGGCAGCCGAGCGCCTGGTGCGCGAGGGCTACCGCGTGGTGGTCATAGGCGAGCCGGGTCACCCCGAGGTCGAGGGTATTCTGGGCCACGCCGGCAATGATGCGCAGGTCGTGAGCTGTGCCGCCGACGCCGACGCCCTATCGCTCAAGGGCAAGGTGGGTCTGGTTGTGCAGACCACCCAGACCGCGCAGAACCTCGCCGAGGTCGTGGCCGCTATCACCCCGCGCGTGCAGGAGCTGCGTGTGATCAACACCATCTGCGCCGCCACGAGTGAGCGTCAACAGGCAGCAGCCACACTTGCCAACCGCTGCGACTGCATGGTCGTGGTGGGCGGCAAGAACTCGGGCAACACCCGCCGCCTGGCGCAGATTTGCGCAGACGCCTGCGAGTGCACGCATCACATCGAGGAAGCTTCTGAGCTCCAGGCCGCGTGGTTTACCGACGCTCACCACATCGGCATCACCGCCGGCGCTTCCACCCCGCAAGAACACATCGAACGCGCCGTTGCGCGCATCAAGGAGCTTTGCCGCTAATCATGGACCAGACCGTACCCGCATACGCCGCCGAGGTGGCCGATTACGGGCGCAGCCGCGACCCCGAGCCGGGTGAGGGCGCGCTCGTTAAGAACGTGCGTCCCGAGTCGCCCGCATGGGATGTGGGTATCGAGCCGGGCATGCGCGTGCTCACGGTCAACGGCGAGCAACTCACCGACATGATCGTATGGCTTTGGGAAGCAGACGACGACACCGTCGATTTGGAGGTATTCGACCCGCGCGACGGCACCGTCACCCCCGTCGAGCTCGACCGCTTTCCCGGCGAGGACTGGGGCCTGGAGTTCGACGGCCCCATCTTTGACGGCATGCGTACCTGTGTGAACGCCTGCGTGTTCTGCTTTATGACCATGTTGCCCAAGGGCGGCCGCTCCACGCTCTATATTCGCGACGACGACTACCGCCTGAGCTTTTTGCAGGGCAACTTCGTCACGCTCACGAACCTCACCGACGAGGACGTGCAAAACGTCATCCAACGCAACATGAGCCCTATGAACGTGTCGGTCCATGCCGTGAGCCCCGACGTCCGCCGTCGTATGATGGGCCGCAACGCCCAGCGCGGCATGGACGTACTCGAGGCCATCATGGCCGCCGGCATCGAGATACACGCGCAGATCGTGTTGTGCCCCGGCATGAACGACGGCGAGGAGCTGGAAAAGACCCTGCGCTTTTGCGAGGAGCACGAGCAAATCACAAGCCTGGGCATTGTGCCGCTCGGTTTTACCAAGCATCAGAACCGCTTTAGCTGGTCATACAGCGACAAGCCCGAACTGGCGCGCGAGACCATTGCCATGATCCGTCCCTACCAGGACCGCGCCTTCGAGCGTTTTGGCCGCCACACCTTCCAGATGAGCGACGAGTTCTACCTGGACGCCGGCATCGATCCTCCCGAGGCGGACTTTTACGACGGCTATCCGCAGTACTACGACGGTATCGGCATGATCCGCTCATACCTAGACGAGACGGACGATGTGCTTGCCGCCGATGCCGAGCGACTGGCCCGCGTCCGCGAGGCCATCGCCGCTCGCAGCCAGCACCTGCTGTGCCTCTCGGGCGCCAGCGCACGCGACACAGTGGCCCGCTTTGTGGAATCGCCGCAGGGGCTCGCCGGCACCGTCACGGCCATCAAGAATCGCTACTTTGGCGGCAACGTGGACGTGACCGGCCTCATCGTCGCCTGCGACATTCTGGAGCAGCTACCCCAAGACCTGTCGGGGGTTATGCTCTTTGTGCCTAAGCTCATGTTCAACGCTGACGGCATGACGCTTGACGAGTATCATCGTGACGATTTACTCGCAAGCCTTACCAGTCGCGGCGCCGAGGTTCATGTGGTGTCGACCATGCCGCATGAGCTGCTCGATACCCTGGAGCGCATCCTTGGCATTGTGCCCGCAGACTCTAACACTTCCACTGACCCTACCCATTAAAGGAGAGCAGATGAAACCTATCGTCGCCGTCGTCGGACGCCCCAACGTGGGCAAGTCCACGCTCGTTAACCGCCTGGCCCAGACCTCGGACGCCATCGTCCACGAGTCACGCGGCGTCACGCGCGACCGCTCGTACCACACGGCCGATTGGAACGGCCGCGAGTTCACCATCGTCGACACGGGCGGTATCGAGCCGCTCAAGAGCGATGACGTCTTCGCCACGTCCATTCGCGACCAGGCCCTCGCCGCCGCCGAGGAAGCCGCCGTCATCCTGTTTGTGGTCGACGGCCGCACCGGCGTTACCGAGGAGGACGAGTCGGTCGCCCGCATGCTCAAGCGCTGCGACAAGCCGGTCTTTCTGCTGGTGAACAAGCTCGACAACCCCGATCGCGAGAACGACAGCATCTGGGAGTTCTATTCGCTCGGCATCGGCGAGCCCACGCCGCTCTCGGCCCTGCACGGCCACGGCACGGGCGACCTGCTCGACGACATCGTGGCCCTGCTTCCGGAGGAAGAGGACGAGGTCGCCGATGAGTTCCCCGACGCGCTGAACGTCGCCATCATCGGCCGCCCCAACGCCGGTAAGTCTTCGCTGTTCAACCGCATCCTGGGCGCCGACCGCTCCATCGTGTCCAACATTGCCGGCACGACGCGCGACGCCATCGACACGGTCGTCGAGCGCAACGGCAAGCACTACCGCATGGTCGACACCGCGGGCATTCGCAAGAAGAGCACCGTGTACGAGAACATCGAGTACTACTCCATGGTTCGCGGCCTGCGCGCCATCGACCGCGCCGACGTGGCGCTGCTCGTCGTCGACGCCTCCGTGGGCGTTACCGAGCAGGACCAGAAGGTCATGGGTCTTGCCATCGAGCGCGGCTGCGCCATCGTGGTGCTGCTCAACAAGTGGGATCTGCTCGACGACGACCGTAAGCGCGAGGCCTGCATGGAGACCATCGACCGCCGTCTGGGCGTCATGGCTCCCTGGGCCCAGTACCTGCGCATCTCTGCCCTCACTGGCCGCAGCGTCGAGAAGATCTGGGCGATGGTCGACGCCGCCGAAAAGACGCGCTCGCAAAAGATCAGCACCTCGCGCCTCAACACGTTCCTCACCGACCTGCGCGAGTTCGGTCATACCGTGGTGGACGGCAAGCGCCGCCTGCGTATGCACTACGTGACCCAGACGGGCGTCAACCCGCCGACGTTCACGTTCTTCGTCAACCACAGCGATCTGGTCAACGACACCTACCAGCGCTACGTGGAGAACCGCATGCGCTCGACCTTCGACTTTGCCGGCACACCCATTCGACTCTTCTTTAGGAAGAAGGAGCAAAAGGATGCATAATCCGATTCTGCTGACCGCCATCTGCGCCGTGGTCTCGTTCTTTATCGGGGCGATTCCGTTTGGCCTTATCCTGGGCCGCGTGTTCAACCACACCGACATTCGCAAGGCAGGCTCCGGCAACATCGGCACCACCAACGCGCTGCGCGTGGCCGGCCCCAAGGTCGCGGCGCTCACGCTGCTGCTCGACTGCCTGAAGGGCGCCATCTGCGTCCTTATCGCGCGTCCGTTCATCGCGAGCGTGGGCTATGGCTTCCCCGTGAGCATCATGGCTCCCGGTGCCGCCGGCGACTGGATGCTCGGCGTCATCTGCCTGGCGGCAGTGTGGGGCCATATCTTCTCGCCCTACCTCAACTTCCACGGCGGCAAGGGTATCGCAGTTGGTCTGGGTGTCATCCTCGCCTGGTACTGGCCTATTGGCCTGTCGCTGCTGGGCATGTTTATCGTGGCCGTCGCCATCACCAAGTATGTGTCGGTGGGATCGCTTGCCGCTGCCATCGGCCTTCCCATCGCTGCTTGTGCGGTCTTTCCGTACAGCAGCCTAGGACTTAAGTTTTGCATGGCGATGATCGGCATCACCGTGGTGTGGGCCCATCGTGCGAACATCAAAAAGCTCATGACCGGTAAGGAGTCCAAGCTCTCGTTTACCAAGCGCGTCACCGAGCCCGACGATAAGTAGGAGAGAGTCATGAATGTTGCGCTGATTGGCTCTGGCTCCTGGGGAACCGCCGTCGCCGGCCTTGCCGCCGCGCGAGCCGAGCGCGTGACCATGTGGGCCCATAGCGAGCAGACGGCCGCCGGCATCAATGGCGAGCACCGCAACCCCCGCTACCTTGTGGGCTACGAGCTGCCCGGCAACGTCGTCGCCACGACCGAGCTCGCGCAGGCGCTCGACGGCGCCGAGGCCATCATCTTTGCCGTTCCTTCGACGCACCTTCGCAGCGTGTGCCACCAGGCCGCGCCCTTTATCGCCGCCGATACCCCGGTGCTTTGCCTCACCAAGGGCATTGAGCCCGAGTCCGGCCTGCTCATGAGCGAAGTCATCGCCAGCGAGATCGGCAACGAGGCGCGCGTGGCGGCCCTCTCGGGCCCCAACCATGCCGAGGAGATTTGCCGCGGCGGACTTTCTGCCGCCGTCATCGCCAGCGAAGATCCGCAGATAGGGGAGGCCTTTAAGGACCTGCTCCTGTCCACGGCCTTCCGCATCTACCTGTCGCAGGACATGACCGGTGTCGAGGTCTGCGGCGCCATGAAAAATGTCATCGCCATCGTGTGCGGCATCTCCGCCGGCACCGGCGCGGGCGACAACACGCTCGCCCTCATCATGACGCGCGGCCTAGCCGAGATCAGCCGTCTGGTGCACGCCCGCGGCGGTCAAGCTATGACCTGCATGGGACTTGCCGGCATGGGAGACCTCATTGCCACCTGTACCTCGGAGCATTCGCGCAACCGCACCTTTGGCTACGAGTTTGCCCACGGCGTTTCGCTCGACGAGTACCAGACGCGCACGCATATGGTTGTCGAGGGCGCCGTCGCGGCCCGCAGCGTCAGCGAACTTGCCCGTTCACTGGGCGTAGACATTCCGCTCACCTTTGCCGTGGAGCAAACGCTCTACAACGGTGTTACTTTGGATAGGGCACTCGAGATTCTTACCGACCGCGTCCCCTCTCAAGAGTTCTACGGACTCACCGACTAGCGCAGAAAGGCTACTACCATGGGTTCCATCAAAATCGCTCCGTCCGTCCTTTCGGCCGACATGGCCAACCTCAAGGGCGAACTCGACAAGATCGCCGCTGCCGACTACGTGCACTTCGACGTTATGGACGGTCACTTTACCGGCAACCTCACCTTTGGCGTCGACATCCTTAAGGCCGTCAAGCGCTCCACCGATGTACCGGTCGACGCGCACCTGATGGTGTCGAACCCCGACGAGACAGTCGATTGGTATGCCGACGCCGGTGCCGACATGATCACCGTGCACTACGAAGCTTCCACGCACCTGCACCGCACGCTCACCCATCTGCAGCAGCGCGGCGTCAAGGCTGGCGTGGTGCTCAACCCCGCCACCCCCGTGTGCGTACTCGAGAGCATCATCGACATCGTCGATATGGTGCTGCTCATGAGCGTGAACCCGGGCTTTGGCGGCCAGAGCTTTATCCCGGGCACTCTGCATAAGCTCTACGAGCTCAAAGCCATGTGTGAGCGCCACGGCGTGTCGCCCATGATCGAGGTCGACGGCGGCATCTCTTCCAAAAACATCGCTGAGGTCGTCAAGGCCGGCGCCAACGTGCTCGTGGCCGGCTCCGCCGTATTTAAGTCCGAAGATCCCGCCGCCGAGGTTGCGCTGCTGCAGAAGCTGGGCAATGAGGCCGCACAGGAGGCATAAA
>CAUADW010000048.1 GCA_958427895.1 uncultured Collinsella sp. | reverse complement strand
GCGCCGCCAACAAGCGCTGGAGCGATGCCTCCAAGGCCGCCAACAAGCTCGAGGGTGAGCCGGCCAACACCGCCATGACGCAGGCCCTGGTCGACGCCTTTACCGAGCTGCGCGTGGCGACCGTCCTGATGCACGGCATCGTTCCGGCCGGCTGCGAGCTCATCTGCGAGTACTTCGACGTCGATCCGGTCGCCTTCTTTAGCTGGGATAACATCTTTGCCTCCACGGACGAGTTTGTGGAGAGCCTGGGCGAGAAGCCCGGCGAGCACCGCGTGAAGCCGCTGCCCCCGCGCTTCGACTTCTTCAGCAAGCACGAGAGCCAGTACTAAAGCACGCCAGCAGCGGCGTGCCTGGAAAGTAGTCAATTTGGGACGGGAAGGAAAAACGGATGTCCAAGCCGCGTCGTCGTAAGCAGAAAAAGCAGGTTAAGCCCGAGCTCAAGCTCAGGCAGTTTGCCGCCACCGAGCTTTCCGACCAGCTTGCCGCCCTTCCCTGCGCCACCGACCTGCCGCGCTTTATGGTCGACACGGTCGCCGGCGCCTATGCACCCACCGATGCTCAGCTCATGATCGAGGGCTTTGGCGCCGCGGCCACACGCCCAGTCACACTACGCGCCAACACGCTCAAGGCGACCGCCGAAGACATCGCCGCCGCACTCGACGAGGCCGGGATCGCGCACCAAACCGTTGCCTGGTACCCGGACGCTTTCATCCTGCCCGAGGCCCAGGTTTCCGACCTGTGGGACCTCGACATCTACCGCGACGGCAAGATCTACTTGCAGAGCCTGTCGTCCATGATGCCACCGTTGGTCCTTGGCGCTCAGGCCGGCGAGGACATCCTGGACATGTGCGCAGCCCCCGGTGGCAAGACGACGCAGATCGCCGCCCTCACCCAGGGCCAGGCACACCTCACGGCCTGCGAGATGAGCATTCCCCGCGCCGAGAAGCTCGAAGCCAACCTCCACCGCCAAGGCGCAAAAAACGTGCCCGTCATGCGCATCGACGCACGCGAGCTCGACGAGTTCTTCCGCTTTGACCGCATCCTGCTCGACGCCCCCTGCACCGGCACGGGCACCGTCATCAGCGGCAACGAAAAGAGTCTGCGCGGCCTCACCGAGCAGTTGCTCGGCAAGTGCGCCCGCTCGCAGCGAGCACTTCTGGACCGCGCCATGGGTGCCCTCAAACCGGGCGGCACGCTCGTCTATTCGACTTGTTCGATTATGCCGCAGGAAAACGAGGACGCCCTGCAAGAGGCCCTCGACAAGCACAGGGACTGCGAGCTTATCCCCCTCGACGGCACGCCGAGCGAAAGTGAAACGCGTCGCGCCCAGGATGCCGGCGAAGAGCCGCGCGTCGAGAGCAACGCCCTCACCGAGGCCATCGCCGCCGGCCACGTCTCGTCCGTCGCCAACGGCATGCCCGGCACGCTGACCATTCCGCCCAGCCGCGACTTTGAGGGCTTCTACATCGCCCTGATCCGAAAACGCAGCTAGCGCACGGATTCAAAACTCAACAAACTATCTCCGTGCGCGCTTGTCCTGCTGGTCACGGTGCTGCTTAAGTGCCTCGCGTTCCTTGCGCTCGGCCCTTTTTCCCTTAATGGCCGTGACCACCAAGTAGATGACCGCGGCGGCTACGATTGCGCCCACACACAGGCCAATCGAGCCCAACATTGCTGTAAATTCCATTCCGCGTCACCTCTCTTTTAAACGGGACATTCAAGATAGCACCTCAATACCCGCCACCACAGCTCCTTCACGTTCGCCGGCCCTTCGGTCTAACGGATGGCGCGGCGGGGAAAAATCAACTCGTCAAACGATTTAGCAAGCACAACGCTGCCGGCACCCTGCCGACCACCATCGCATAGAATCGAGGATCCATGGATACCCTCAACGACCTAAACGAGCGCGTCGACGCCTTTGTCGGCACCAGTTCCTTCGACGCGCCTGCCGCGACAAACGACCAAGCTCCCATCGATGTACCCGCCGAGGTTCACGAGGACATCGTCGCCTCGGTCGATTTCTCCGAGGTCGAGCTCGCAGACGAGTTCACCGAGCCCCAGGTAGCCGTAACTCCCAACGGCCTGCTCCCCATGGAGCCGCTGCCCATCGACGGGCGTTTGCGAAAGGCGGCCCTCCGCATGCCCGACGAGATCGAGGAGGCCAGCGGTTTTACGCTCTTCGGCCGTCGCATCAAGTCGCTTATCTACACCACCGACGTCGCGGTCATCCGCAACTCCAACGCCGATGCCGTCTTTGCCGTTTACCCCTTCACGCCACAGCCTGCCATTACGCAGGCGCTGTTGACTGTCGCCGAGTGCCCGGTCTTTGTAGGCGTGGGCGGCGGAACTACGACCGGTAAGCGCTCCGTACAGATGGCAGCCGTCTCCGAGATGCAGGGCGCGGCGGGCTGCGTGGTCAACTCCCCTGCCACTGCCGAGATGGTCGAGCACATCACCAACATCGCCGACATCCCCGTCATCGCCACGGTCGTACGTTGCGACGATGATGCGCATGCCAAAGTGCGCGCCGGAGCCAAGATCCTCAACATCGCGGCCGGCAAAAACACGCCGCAGGTTCTGCGCGAGCTGCGCGAGCACTATCCCAACCTGCCGCTCATCGCACCGGGCGGCAAGACGCCCGAGAGCATCCGTGAAACCATCGCCGCCGGTGCCAACGCCATCATCTGGACACCGCCTTCGGCCCAACAGCTGCAGACCGACATGATGCAGCGCTACCGCAAGATGAAAGAAGACGCCACGCCCGTCATCTCGCGCGACGATGTACCCATTATCGACCAGGTCGCCGCCGCCGAGGTCAGCCAGGTCGAGAACATGAATCCAGACGTGCCGATTCCCGACGAAGTCATCGAGCGCGTCGCTTCAATCCACGATCATATCGAGGAGCGTCGCGCCAACCGTGGACTCAAGCCCTCGCTGCACGGCTTCTTCTTCCGCGGAAAGAAACGCTAACCGCAAGAGCAAGGCCCGCCCCACAAACGTGAGGCGGGCCGTTTTCGTTTGAGCAATCGTGCGCGACGTGATGGGCCAAGTTAATCCACGCGTTTGTCACCCATAAAGAAGAGCGCAACCGTACCAGGTCCGGTGTGCGAACCAATCAGAGCACCGATATTGTTGATCTCAATCCTGCCTTTGAGCCGCGGAACTTGTTCCTCAATCAGCGTCGCAACGGCCTCGGCATCCTCGCGGCACGCCGAATGGGACAAGATGCACTTACCCGAATAATCCACACCGTCCTGCACGTGTTTCATCATGGTCTTAGCCATCTCGGAAATCGCGCGCTTCTTGGTGCGAATCTTCTCACGTGGCGACAGCCCACCTTCGCAATCGACCGTCATAAGTGGGCAAATTTTAAGCGCTGTGCCGATAATCGCGCTCGCGGCCGAAATGCGACCGCCGCGCAGGTAGCTCGACAGATCGGTCGAGAAGAACCAGTGGTGAAGGTTGAGTTTATGCTCCTCAATCCAAGCGGCCGTCTCGTCGAGCGAAGCGCCGTTATCGCGAACGTCGGCGGCACATTCCGCCAGCAGGCCAAAGCCCGAAGACGCCGCCAACGAATCGATAACGCGCACCTTGCCGCCCTGAGGATAGCGATCCGCGAGCATCTGTGCCGCAACGCAGGCCGATCCATACGTGCCCGAAATACCCGACGACAACGCCAGGTGCAGCACGTCTTTACCCTCGGCAACAAACGGCTCCCAAAACTCCTCGTACTCACCCACGCTCACCTGAGACGTCTTGGGCATGGCGCCCGCGGCAATCTGGGCAAAAAACTCGTCCGGCGTAATCGACTGATACAGATCGTCCGTATAGACAACATCGTCGATCTCGTAATGAAAACACACGACAGGGATATTGCGCGACGCAAAGAACTCACGGGTTCGGTCGGCGGCGGATTCACAGGTCAGGACAAAATCACTCATATGAGGCTCCTTAAGTATTGCTGCGCAAATTATCTCACAGCAAGCCTAAATACGATACAAACGTCCACTATTTACCAATTCGAACCATTTGCATTGAATATCTTTATCATGAACATCCCCATCCCCGCCATGGGCCAACATGGGCAAAATCACCCCCTTCGCCTCCACCCAACCGACACATCAACCTCAACTAAATCGATTTACCAAACCGTTCAGCCGACAATTCAGCCGCCGGCGCAAAATCGAAACAAAGCCGGCGCATACTGATAAACGTTTGACGCTGTTTATCAGTTTTACCAACCATATCGGAAGGTGTTTCATGGTTGCATTCGATCGCAACCCGCAAGACTTTAAGTATCTGCGTCTGCTGTCGAGACAATTTCCCACCGAGCAATCCGCGTTTACCGAGATTATCAATCTCTCGGCCATTCTCAACCTGCCCAAAGGCACCGAGCATTTTATGAGCGACGTGCACGGCGAGTACGAAGCCTTTATGCACATCCTCAACAACTGCTCGGGTGTCGTGCGCGAACATGTCGACGAGATCTTTGGCGACACGCTCTCCTTTGACGAAAAGGGCGAGCTGTGCACGCTCATCTACTATCCACGCGAGAAGATCGAGCTGGTCCGCAGCCGGCGCGAGGACTCGCCCACCTGGTACAAAACCATGCTCGACCAGCTCATCATGGTGGCGCGTTCGCTTTCGAGTCGCTATACGCGCTCCAAGGTGCGTAAGGCCATCCCGCGCGATTACGCCTACATCATCGACGAGTTGCTGCACACGCATCCGGACGAGAACAACTATCGTGTGCGTTATCACGAGCGCATCGTGGAGTCCATCCTAGAGACCGCCAGCGCCGACGACTTTATCGAGTCGCTCGCCTCGCTCATTAAGCGCCTGGCCGTCGACCACCTGCACCTGGTGGGTGATATCTTCGACCGTGGCGGCGGCGCTGCCAAGATTATGGACCGTCTGCTCACCTACCATTCGCTCGACATTCAGTGGGGCAACCACGACCTGCTGTGGATGGGCGCTGCGGCCGGTGAGCCCGCCTGCATCGCCACCGTGCTGCGCAACAACCTACGCTACGACAATTACGAGATCCTCGAGAACGACTACGGCATCTCGCTGCGCGAGCTCGTCGCCTTTGCCGATGCCACCTACACCGCCGGTGAGTCCATCACCCCGCTAATCAAGGCCATCAACGTGCTGCTCTTTAAACTCGAGGGCCAGATCATCCAGCGCCACCCCGAGTTCGACATGACCGACCGTCTGCTGCTCGACAAAATCGACCACGACACCGGCACGGTCACGCTCGCCGACGGCAGCGTGTGGCCGCTCACGACCAACGACTTCCCCACCGTCGACCCGACGGACCCCTACACGCTCACGCCCCAGGAGCAACATATCATCGACAAGCTCGTGTCCGAGTTTGTCACCGCCGATCACCTTCATCGCCATATCGATTTCCTCTACACCCACGGCTCGATGTACAAGGTCACCAACGGCAACCTGCTGTTCCATGGCTGCGTACCACTCAACGAAGACGGCACCTTTAGCAGCATGAACTGCCTGGGTGCCTGGCACGCCGGCCGCGATTATCTCGATTTTTGCGACCGCATCGCCCGCCGCGCCTGGCGCGTGGGCGACCGCGACGCCCTCGACTGGATGTGGTACCTGTGGATCGGCTTTAACTCACCCGCCAGCGGACGCCTGGTGCGCACCTTTGAGCGCGCCTATATCGCCGATAAGAGCACCTGGGTCGAGCCGATGGACCCGTACTTTACGCTTACCAAGTCGCCCTCGGTCTGCGACGACGTCATGCGCGAGTTCGGCGTTGCCCCCATGGCATGTTCGCCGACCGGCCACATCATCAACGGCCACACCCCGGTCAAGACCACCAAGGGCGAGCGGCCTATCCGAGCCGACGGCAAGTTGCTGGTCATCGATGGCGGTTTCTGTCGTGCCTACCACCCCAAAACGGGCATTGCCGGCTACACGCTCATCTCAAGCTCGCGCGGATGTCGCCTTAAGTCGCACCAAGCCTTTACCACGGTTGCCGAGGCACTCACGCGCAACGTGGACATCGAAAGCGAGACCAACCGCTTTGACGAGGCCGACCGCCGCCGCATGGTAAGCGACACCGATACGGGTGCCAAGATCCGCAGCCAAATCCAGGACCTGCGTCAGCTGCTCGATGCATATAGAAACGGTGCTATCGAGGAGCGCGCCTAGCACCACCCGCGGGGATTGGCTAAACTTGCTGAGTTTGTCATCCCCGCGGCGCTCCGGCGCCACCCTAAGGCAGGTACCATGCAAAAGCTCCTTGCGCAGATCATGAAGTTTGGCGTCGTCGGCGTCGTCGCCACGGTCATCGACTTTGGCATCATGAATCTGCTCCACTACGGTCTGGGCCTCAACATCCTGATTGCCAACACCAGCGGCTTTATCGTCTCGCTTATCTTTAACTACGCCGCGAGCATGAAGTACGTGTTTGCGCACAAGGAGGGCATGAGCCGCCGCCGCGAGTTCATCATCTTTGTCGTGCTGTCTGTGATCGGCCTGGCTCTCAACGACGGCATCGTGCTGGCCCTCAACGCCGGTCTGGGGCTCGAGGCCAATATCGCCAAGATTTGCGCCACCGCGCTTGTTATGGTCTACAACTTTGTGACCCGAAAGATCTTCCTGGAGGGCGAGGAGACCAAGTAGCTCGACCTCCTCGTTGCGCTACGGGGCCCACGGACGACGCGCGTCGAGCGCTGCGTTATTCGTGGGCCTTGCTCGTTTACGGAAGGATTTACGACGTTTGCGGATTGTCTCTTGCAAATTTGACGAGTTCGTATAGTTCTTGGCAAAGCCCTTACGTTTCCCTTGCAAAAGCTCTAAAGTATCCTCTGCTCGATTCGTCAACGCATTGGATGTGATTACGTGCGCAAGGCACTGGCACAACCTCATACTAAGCAATTCCTCAAGTTCGCTGTCGTGGGTCTTATCTCCTTTGGCATCGACTGGGGCATGCTCATTGCGCTCGTCGAGCTGTTCCATCTCGACTTTTTGATGAGCACCACGATCTCGTTTATCACGTCCGTCGTGGTTAACTACTGGCTCAGCATGAAGTACGTGTTCGACCACCGCGAGGGCATGAGCCGCAAGCGCGAGTTCACGATCTTCACCATCCTGTCGGTGATTGGTCTGGGCCTCAACGACCTGTACATGTTTGTGGGCGTCACGTTTTTGAGCATCGGCTACCAGGCCATGAAGGCCATCGCCACGTTCCTGGTCACCTGGTACAACTACTTTAGCCGTCGCTTATTCCTCGAGGGCGCGCAGTCGTAGACGGCCCAACATAATCTCGCTTTGCAGCCGGTTGGAATTCACGTTCCAGCCGGTTTTTTGTTTGCAGAGCCTGCCGAGGAAGGTGCACGAGGTGAGAAACGACGTCCCATTCGCATAAAAACGGGCGGCTCGGATGTTGGTCCGAACCGCCCGTTTGGCGCGCCATGTCGAGGCCTCTAGCCCGTTACGTAATACCACACGACGGTGTCGCCATTCTTGAGAATGTAATTGCTGCAGGCGGTATTGGGCGTTTTGCCGTTAACGGAGTACATCCAGCCGCTCGTGCCGCCGTGTTCCTTCTCGGCCAAACCGCCAATCGCGGCAACATAGGTACCATACGACGAAGGGCGCGCATTGATAGAAAGTCCCAACGCACACAGCGCGTCGTAAGGAGTTGCGCCCTCATTGAAGGTGAACGTGCCGCCAGAAGAGACAGGGTTACCCACGGAGCTCGATGTGACCGAGACCGTCACCGTGACGACATGGCTAGGCTGCTGTGAGCCGCCCTGATCGCCCGTAGAGGCGCCGCCGCCGTTGGATGCAGAACCACCGCCGGTCGTCGAGCCAGCGCTCGAAGATGAGCCGTCAGAAGCGCTTGATCCGCCAGCGGACTCAGAATTCAGCGAACCCGATTTATCCCCGGACTTCTTGCCGCCCTTGCCTTCGGACTTCTTCTCCTTCGAATCCTTGTCAGACTTCTTGTCCGAAGATTCAGACTCGTCCTTCGCATTGTCCGAAGATTTTGAGCCATTGACTCCAGTCTTACCCGAAGCGGTAGTCGAGCCGGAAACCGACGCATCCTTGGCAACGACGCTCTCCCCTGTCACGGCCTGAGCGATCCAATCGATGGACCATGCACCGCTGGAAGAAGGTTGGACAAAACCCAGCGACACAACGATCAAGACGATGCAGACGGCCGTCAGGGCGCCAAAAAGCGCCTTGCGCCGAGGGGCGGACGCCGCCGAAGCGGCGCCCTTTTGCTTTGGATCATCGAGCTGGATAAACGAGGAGTCGGGCTGTTGCCCGCTGGTCTCCTTGGGCTTATCGGGCATTACCGTCACCCTTGCCGCGCTTGGTCAGCACGAAGACGGCGATGAGCGCGAGGCCAATCACGCCGGCGGCGATGCCAACGATGGCGAGCGGATTGGCGCCAGTCTCCTGCTCGGCAGCACTAGAGGACTTCGTAGCAGTGGTCGTGGAAGCAGCACCCGTATCGGACTTGGAATCGGACTTCTTGTCGGACTTGCTGTCCTTCTTGTCAGACTTCTTCTCGTCCTTCTTATCGGACTTATCGGAGTCCTTCTTGTCGGACTTGTTGTCCTTGGTCTCGGTCTTGGTCGACACCGTCGTCTTGGTCACCGGCTTCTTGCCCGGGGCAATAGCGCCGCCCTTCGAGCCGGAGCCAGAACCCGCGCCAGCGCCAGTGCCGGAACCAGTACCGGTACCAGAACCGCCGCCGCCATTCGAACCAACGCCACCGTTGCCACCATTAGCGCCAGAACCGCCATTACCGCCAGGGTTAACGGCATTCTTGGTCCACTTGGCATACAACGTCAGGTCGGCCGTCACCGGCGTACTGAAGTCATACGCCTGCGCGCAAGTCTCATCGGTATACCAACCGCCGAAAGTGTAGCCATCGCGCGTCGGATCGGCTGGCTTGACCAGCTTGCCATCGGCCGTGGCAACAAACTTAGTGTCGCAAGCAGACCCGCCGTTGGAATTAAAGGCAACCGTCCAAGACTCAACGGCCCCAAGTTTGAACAGCGTGCCCGAGTCATTGATGTAGTACAGGTTGCCAGATGCATCGGCAATGACCGGAGAGTCGCAGTGCTGGTAATGGCCAGCCGCATCATAAATCTGCGTCGCCTCTGCATCGCCGAGCGTATAGCGATACACGCCACCACCAGCAGAGTAGTTGACGTAATCCTTGCTATCCGCGCTGTTAACGGTGAAGTACACATAGGTCTTGCCACCCTGAACACTCACCAGCGGAGTAGCAGCAATACCGTTAAATCCGGCCGGCAGTTCTTTACCGTCAGCAGCGGTGACCATCGTGGTCTTACCGGTCTTCAGATTATAGAGAGCCAGAGCAGAGCCAGTAGCCGTCTGTCCGCCGACAATCAAGTTTTCGCCAGCCACCGCCGGTGCGCTCATGTTATTAGTAAGACCCAGGTCGACCGTCTTCTGCTCGCTCAGTACGCCCTTCGCCGAAAGCGAAATCACATGGAGCTTTCCATCGTGCGTCATCTGATAGAAGGTGGAACCATTGGACGGATCGGCGACACAGTCGGCGTTCGCGAGAGCGCCGAGCTTCATGGTCGAAACGACATCGCCCGTCGTCTTATCAATGCACTTAAGCGTGCCCGCGCTCGTAGGAACGATGGCATACTTATCCGTCAAAGCCGCACCAGTCCAGTAATAACCCTCGGAAGCGTCAATGTTCTGCCAAGAAACTTCGCCCGTGGCAATCTTAATGCGCATAAAGGAGCCGTTGCCGTAGGTCGCGTTGTAATTCTCGTCATACGAAATATCGACCGAGCCTACATAGACGTACTCGCCGTCCGAAACGACGGTGCAGGAGCTCTGCGTCAAGTCCGTCAAACCAGGCGTCAGCCACTTGCAGATCAGCTTGTCTGCAGTAATCGCCTGGACCGCACCGCCGTTGAGCGGAACAATGATAAGGCCATTGGTATAGATCGGACGAGAGGTATAGCTCACCTTAGAGGCAAGCGGCGCAGAGGCAACCTTTTTGCCCGTGGACGAATCGATCTTAATGAGCTCGTTCTCGGTCGCGATGTACACAAAGCCGTTAGCGATGACAGGCTCGCTGCAGTTGGCATACTGCTGGCCAGACTCGGCCTTCCAATCGAAGGCCCACTTAAGACCGGCGGCCTGCGCAGGCGTCTTGGCATCCGTTACGGTCGAACCGTTGCCACTGTTGCCGTAGCCGGCCCACTCGGCATCCCAATTAGGAGTCGTCGCACTCGGGTCCACGACAATCTTGTCGGGATCGGGCATGGGCGATTTTTCGGTGGTGTAGGCAAATGTAACCTTGTCGCCGCTCTTGAGCGTGACCTGGTTGGCACAGAGAGATGAGGACTCTCCGTTGATATACAGATGCCAGTATTTACCGGTCGCACCATCATAGCCGTAAGACTTGTCTTCGAACGGCGAAGTAATGGACCAGTATGCACCACTCTGGGAGGCCTTGTAATCAATGCCCTTCGCCTTCAGAACCGTCTCAATAAGGTCCTGGGCCGTAGAGCCTTCGGGCAGGGAAACATTGCTTGCCGAGCCCCAGCGAGTATTGTTGCCGTTGACATCGGGGCCGATGATATCGGCGGATCCAAGCACCTGACCAGGGAGGGCATCGCTGTCGCCAGCATACATAAAGGTGACGGCATCGCCCTCATGGAGCTCGTAGGCACCGGCGCCAACGTCGGCGAACTTGCCATTTACGTAGAAGCGCCAATAGCTATTGGTCGCAGCATCCCAGCCATAGGACTTACCATCGAACGGCGAATAAATGCCGTTGAGGAACCAGCCCCAAGACGATTCGCTAGCATCGAGCTTAAGGCCGGTCTGCTCAAGGAGATCCTTGGCAGTGGAGCCTGCCTTGAGACTCGTCTGGCCCGTCGAAGCCCAAACCTGCTGCTTGCCATCCTTGTCCTTACCGAGAACCTGAACAGAAGCATGGACAGAATCGGAGGGCAGCTGGTCGCCCCAGCCACCGTAGAACCACGTAACGGTATCGCCGGCATGGATGGTGACATTGTTCGCCGTATAGTCACTCGACTTGCCGTTGATGAACAGCTGCCAATAGGTCGAATAATCTTGGGGCGTGCCCAGCTCAACACCGTTGTACTTAAGGCTCAGAATGAAGGAGCCCGCAGCAACGGCGTCAATGTCGTTCGCCTCGAGTGCGACCTTCGTAAGATCAAGCGCGCTCGAGCCGGACGTCACCACATACTGCGCGTTATCGACCCAAGTCTGAGTCTTGCCCTGGGCATCGCGACCAATGACGGTCACATTTGCGGCAACCTGGTCCTTAACGACAGGGGACGCGCTACCAGCCGTATAGGCAAACTCAACCTTCTGCCCCTGGGTGAGCTTGACGCTGCTCGCGCCAACCGAGGAAGACGCGCCGTCGACGAACAGCTGCCAGAAGGCATAAGTCGTCGGATCGTAGGCAAGCGTGCGACCATCGCTCGGGGATGTGATGCTTTCGAGGTAGAAACCGTATGCCGTGTTCGGTTCGTACTTCGCCTTGAAGCCCGTCTTCTCCTGCAGCTTAATGAAGGGGCATCCGCAGCCGTCGCGCCCTCGTCGAGCTTGAGCTGCGTAGGTGCCACCCAGGTCTGAGCCTTGCCGTCAGCATCGGTGCCGATAATCGAGAACGAGACCTCGACTTGCTTCTTGGCGACATCGCCAGTTTCTGTCGGGTTCTCCGTCTGGACGGCAGCCGCGGCGGCAGATCCTGCTTGGCCAGCGGATGCCGTCGAAGACTGCTCGCTCGCAGCAGGGCTCTCCCCCGTCGCCGAGCCTTCGTCGCCAGTTGCTGCCTCTGTTGTGGCGGCACTAGCTGCAGGCGCGCTCCCGGAATCCGAAACCTCGGCGCCGCTCTGCTCAGCGGTACCGCCCGCAAGCGCTGCGTCCTCGCCCGGTGTCGCAGCCTGAGCCACAGCATCGGCAATGCCCTCGGCGCCCTCGGCCCACAGCTGAGCCGGTGTGGTGCCAAAGGCCATCGCGAAGGCCAGGAATGCCACCAGGCAGCGCTTGACTACACCGCGTGCAATCGCGCCACGGCGATGCAACGAGGCGCACTCACGCTCGTCCTCAAACATATCCATTTGTCTCCTACTGTCTGTACTTGGAGCGTTGCCTTGAGGCTGCCCCACGTCATCGCGCATGTTGCGCTCGAGTTCCCCCATCGGGGTCCCCCTTCCCTCCAGAGCCCTATGCACACCGGCGGCAAAAGCCGCAGCCGCATGCAAGACGGGAGGCGATCCGACTTAACCTTAACGACTCGGGCACGTCGTCCGATCTGCGACGCGAGCATCCCGAGCCAAGAGGAATTACGGTTACTGGTACAGCCGGGGACTTGCACCCCGATTCTCCC
>CAUADW010000047.1 GCA_958427895.1 uncultured Collinsella sp. | reverse complement strand
CGTAGCGGGTGGTTTAAAGCTGGCCGCTGCGCGGCCAGCAGACTAAAGTCTTGAATAAGTTCCGCCGTTCTTCCGAACGGCGGACCACTTGACGCTGCGCGAGCCGCATTCACGCCAATCTGACGTTCAATTTCGAGGGCGCGACCAGAAGGTCAGCGCCCTCTCATTTCACGTCACCTTGGCGCAAATGCGGCTCGCTCGCTGTCGTATGTCTATCCTGCGACACCTCGATTCTTGCGGCGGCAGGCACCTAATCCCCTACGATTGGCGGTAATGGTCAAAGAAGTCGGCGAGGTCTTCGAGGGACTCTTTGAGTACTTCCATGCGCGGCAGGTACACGATGCGGAAGTGGTCGGGCTCGGCCCAGTTAAAGCCGCCGCCGCGCGTGATCAGGATCTTCTTCTCGTGCAGCAGGTCGAGGGCAAACTGCTCGTCATCGGTGATGTTGAACTTTTTAACATCCATCTTGGGGAAGATGTAGAACGCCGCGCGCGGCTTGACCACCGAGATGCCATCGATCTTGTTAAGCGCCTCATACACAAAGTTGCGCTGCTCGTAGACACGGCCGCCAGGACGGATGTAGTCGTTGACGGACTGATGGCCACCGAGTGCCGTCTGAACGATCGATTGAGCCGGCACGTTGGAGCACAGGCGCATGTTGGAGAGCATGTTGACGCCCATGATGAAGTCGCTCATGCAGCGCTGGTTGCCCGAAAGCACCATCCAGCCAATGCGATAGCCCGCAATCATATGCGACTTGGACAGGCCGCTAAACGTAATGCAGGGCAGGTCGGGGGCGAGCGAGGCAATGGAGACGTGCTCGTAGCCGTCCATGCACAGGCGGTCGTAGATCTCGTCGGCAAAAATCATGAGCTGGTGCTTGCGCGCGATCTCGACAATGCCCTCGAGCACCTCGCGCGGATAGACAGAGCCCGTGGGGTTGTTGGGGTTGATGATGACGAGGGCCTTGGTCGCGCTCGTGATCTTGGACTCCATATCCTCCAGGTCGGGATACCAATCCGCCTGTTCATCGCACAGATAGTGCACGGGATGACCGCCGGCAAGGGTTGCGCACGCCGTCCAGAGCGGATAGTCGGGGCTGGGGATCAGAATCTCGTCGCCATTGTCGAGCAGCGCGTTCATCGAAAGCTGAATGAGTTCGGACACGCCGTTGCCCGTGTAGATGTGCTCCATCTGAACATTGGGCAGGCCCTTGATCTGCGAGTACTGCATAATCGCCTTGCGCGCAGAGAACAGGCCGCGCGAGTTGGAATAGCCTTCGCAGTCGGGCAGCTGCTGGCGCATGTCCTTAATGACCTCATCGGGCGTGCGGAAACCAAAGGGCGCGGGGTTGCCGATGTTGAGCTTGAGAATACGCTCGCCCTCGTCCTCCATACGGGCGGCCTCGTCGACGACGGGACCGCGCACGTCATACAGGACATTCTCGAGTTTGGTGGATTTAGAAAAAGTACGCATGGTGGTGCTCCTTGGAATTTGAGCCGTGGGACTAGGTTCGGATTTGGCAACGTTATGGGACGAGGACGTCTCGCCTTGATCGGCGTCACTGGCGAGCAGCCAGGAAACATCGACCTCCAAAATGCGGGCGAGCAGCTCTGCCACATCGCGCCGCGGAATCGTCTTGCCGCTCACATATTGGCTCATCTGACTCTTGCCGAGTTTTTTACCGAGCATCTCCGATGCGCGGATTACGTCCGACTGGCGAACGTCGCGATCGGACATAGTCTGTCGCAGGCGATCGCTAAACGTCTCTTGGGCCACAGGAACCTCCTTGCTGGCAAAGTTCAATTTATAGAACACGAATTGAACCAAGGTTCAATTTAGGCAGCAGTATAACGCGGCACCTCATTCGAAAGTTCAATTTCATAAGAAAACGAACCGAACTCCGAGATTTGCCCAAAGCGGACAATGACATGCACGCGTTTAGAGATATTCGAGGAAACGAGCCGCCGCGAGCGAAACGTCGGCGGTGCGGTATATGGCGTTGATCTGCCGATGAGGATGTCCCTCGAGCGGGCGCACGACAACATCGAACTGGCAGCGGCGCAAGATGAGCGCGGGAAGAATGCTCACGCCCAGGCCGTCCTCGACCATGGCCATAATCGCATAGTCATCCCAGGTCGACAGCTTGGAGCGCACCGTCAGCCCCGCCCGACGGAACAGCGGCGTAATCTCGTCGTCGCTACCGCGTTCCAGCAGAATAAACTGCTCGTTGGCCAAATCGGCAAGGGAAACGACCTCCGCGGTGGCAAGCGAGGAGCCCGCTGGCACCACGGCCATCAGCTCGTCTTGTACCAACGGCCGCGACGCCATGCCGGCGCCGCGTGGCTCGCGCGGAATAAAGCCCAGGTCGCAGCGGCCTTCCGCCACCCATTGCTCAATCTCGGAGTAATCGCCCATCAGCAACTCATAATCGACGTCCGGGTGATCGGCGCGAAACCGCGCGATCACCGGCGGCAGTACATGGGTCGCCACACTCGAAAACGTACCGATACAGATCTTGCCACGCATGAGCCCCCGCATCTCGTCCACGCGTCGCTGCAGGCGGCCAAACTCTTCGCATAACGCCTCGACCGCCGGCATGACCTGCCGCCCGTCGGCAGAAAGCACCACGCCCTCGCGGCTGCGATCAAGCACCTTAAAACCCCAGTCTGCCTCAAGGTCGCCCACCATGCGGCTCACGCCCGACTGCGAATAGCTCAGCCGCTCTGCAGCACGCGTAAAGCTGCCGGCACGCACCGTCTCGAGCAGCACTTGCATCTTTAGGATATTGGTCTCCACGGCACGCCTCCACCTTTGCATGAGTTTTTGTCATGTTTGCCATGCATTATATTCGCTTTTCTTCTAAAGCCAGTTCACCCATAGTGAACATGCTCGGATATAGAGGGGATGTCAGCGCATGAACAACGGACTGTTTACGTACCTAGCAGCATTGCTATTGTTTGGCTCAAACGGCATCATCGCCGCTGCCATCGCGCTGCCGAGCTCCGATATCGTGCTCCTGCGCACGTTTTTGGGCGCACTCTCGCTTGTCACCGTCCTCGCCATCACCCAACGCCATAAGTTGCAGGCGCCATCTCGCCCCCGCGAAGCCGCAGCCCTTCTCCTCTCGGGAGCCGCGCTGGGCGCCAGCTGGATTTTTCTGTTCCGCGCCTACCAGACGCTCGGCGTCGGCATATCCTCGCTGCTGTACTACTGCGGCCCCATCATCGTTATGGCGCTCTCCCCGCTCATCTTTGGCGAAAAATTGACCGGTGGCAAAATCGCCGGCTTCATAGCTGTCGCCTGCGGCGCCTTCCTCATCGCGGCCCAAGGCCTCGGCGGCAATATGCCCATCGCAGGCATCGTGTGCGGCATCGCCTCGGCCTTCTGCTATGCATTGATGGTCATCGCCAGCAAGGGTGCGCCGCACATCGAGGGCCTCGAGAACTCCGCGCTCCAGGTGAGCGCCGCCTTTTTGACCGCGCTGGTCCTTACGCTCCTCACGCAGGGCGCCCCCTCATTCCTGTCCGCCGGCGTCGCCGCCAGTATTGATTGGCGCGCCGTCGTCATGCTCGGCGTCGTCAACACCGGCATCGGCTGCCTGCTCTACTTTAGCGCCGTCGCCAAACTGCCCGTCCAGACCGTCGCCGTCGTCGGCTACCTCGAGCCGCTTTCGGCGGTCGTGTTCTCGGCCGTCCTTTTGGGCGAAACCATAACACCGGTCCGCCTGATGGGCGCCGCGCTTATCATCGGCGGCGCGATTTTTTGCGAACTCGCCGGCAAACGCGCAGACGCCAAAGCAAGCATCGCCCAAGCGGCACGTGCCTAAAAGCCCCTGCTCTGAAATACTACCTGCGTATATGAATAATCCCCAGATGGGGATTATTGTCTAAAACACCCCGATGTGCCAAACTGCTCTTATATGTATAAAGATGGCATAAAGGTCTACTGCTCGTGGCAGAGGCCAGATGTCCAAGGGAGTCCACGTGGCACACAACAAGCTGGAGGCAAGCCTCCAAGACCAGCGTAGTCAAGGCGGGCATGGAGCCATTCCCCTCTCCGCTGGCATGCTGCTCGTTACGCTCGGCGTCGTCTACGGTGACATCGGCACGAGCCCCATGTACACCATGAAATCAATCGTCGCCAACAACGGCGGCATCGGTACCGTCAGCGAGGACATGATCTTGGGCGCGCTCTCGCTCGTCATCTGGACCATGACACTCGTGACCACGGTCAAGTACGTTGTAATCGCCATGAAGGCCGACAACCATAACGAGGGCGGCATCTTCGCCCTGTTTAGCTTGGTGCGCAAAGTGGCGCCTTGGCTGATTCTTCCCGCCATGATCGGCGGCGCGGCGCTGCTCGCCGACGGCATCCTCACCCCCGCCGTCACGGTTACCACGGCCATTGAGGGCCTGCGCACTATCGAGTGGGGCCACGCGCTATTGGGTGACGGGCAAACCAACGTCATCATTATTACCATCATCATTATCTGCGGCCTATTTGCCATGCAGCGCGCCGGCACCTCGTCAATCGGCAAGCTGTTCGGCCCGCTTATGACGCTATGGTTCCTGTTCCTGGCGGGCGCCGGCCTGTTCAACATGCTCGGCAACCTGTCCATCCTACGCGCGCTCAACCCCATCCGCGGCATCATGTTCCTGTTCTCGCCCATCAACCACTCGGGCATCATGGTGCTCGGCTTCGTCTTCCTGTCGACGACTGGCGCCGAGGCGCTCTATTCGGACATGGGTCACGTGGGCAAAGCTAACATTTACGCATCCTGGCCGTTTGTTAAGGCGGCCCTCATCCTCAACTATCTGGGTCAGGGAGCTTGGCTGCTCGCCAATAACTCCAACCCCCAGATGCTCGCGATGAATATCGTCAACCCGTTCTATATGATGCTTCCCGAGCCCCTGCGCCCCTTTGCCATTGTGCTTTCGGCCGTGGCGGCCATCATTGCCTCGCAGGCGCTCATCACCGGCTCGTTCTCGCTGGTATCCGAGGCCACGCGTCTCAACCTTATGCCGCATCTGCGCATCCACTACCCCAGCGACACCAAGGGCCAGCTCTATATTCCGCTCGTCAACAACATCATGTGGGTCGGCTGCATCTTCATCGTGCTGCTGTTCCAAAACTCCGAGCGCATGGAGAGCGCCTACGGCCTCGCCATTACCGTGACCATGCTCATGACCACGACGCTTTTGACGAGCTATATCGCCGGCATTCTCAAGCACAAGCTGGGCGCCTGCGTCTTCGCCCTGCTCTTCGGTGCCATTGAGCTGTGCTTCTTCGCCTCGTGCCTCACCATGTTCTTTGACGGCGGCTATGTGATGATCTTCCTGGCCGCACTGCTGTTTGGCCTTATGTACGTGTGGCGCCGTGGCACCGCCATCGAGCGCACGCAGACGATTCTGTTGCCCGTCTCCAAGTACATCGATCAGCTCAACCGCCTGCGCAACGACGAGACCTATCCCGTGCTTGCCGACAACCTGGTGTTCCTCACCAACAGCCCCGACCCGCTCACGCTCGACCGCGATGTGCTCTATTCCATCTTGGATAAGCATCCCAAGCGCGCCAAGGCATACTGGTTCATCAACGTGTACGTTACCGATGAGCCCTATACGCACGAGTATTCCGTCGAGACCTTTGCCACGGACTTCCTGTTCCGCGTGCGCCTGGACCTGGGCTTTAAGGTCAACCAGCGCATCAATGCCTACCTGCGCCAGATCGTTGGCGACCTGATGGCATCGGGTGAGCTGCCGCCGCAGCATCACACCTACTCCATCTACGAGACACGCGGCAACGTGGGCGACTTCCGTTTTTGCATGCTGCGCAAGATGCTCGCCCCCGAAACGGACATCAACCGCAACGACCACCGCGTGATGGCCATCAAGTACGCCGTCCGCCGCGCCTGCGGAAGCCCGGCACGCTGGTACGGTCTAGAGAACTCGGCCATCATCATCGAGTACGTGCCCCTCTTTGCCCGCATGCGTCCGGCAGTCAAACTCGTACGCACCCAAGTGCCGCTCGAAGTTCAGATCGAGGAAGCCGAGGAAATGGAAGTCGATATCTTCTCGGACGACTTGGTCAACGGCAACGAGGCCGGTAGGGACATGAACGTCGATCCCACCGAGCTGCTCGAGAGCGTCGCCGATACGCCCGAACAGCGACAGCTCGACGGCCTCGAGAGCGAACAACTCAACGACGTCAACTTCTAGCGACGTCACAAATCAACGACAGCGGCCCTGCACCTCGCGAGAGATGCAGGGCCGCTTTGCATTGCAGTAAAGCTATCGGCTACGAACGACGCGGCTCGGGAACCACGAGCCTATCGGGACTCGCGCCCTCGGCATCTGTCAGGCTCACGTAGCGAATCGACGGATCCTCATACATCGCGTAGTAATAATTGCCCGTGCGCGCGCTAAAGCATCCGGTGTAGATAGTCTTCTCGAACTTGCCATCGCCCATCCTGGACGCCCCCTCAATCATTACCACGCCTTCGAGCGAGCGGAACATACGGACGACGTTTTCGGTCTCGCTCTCCTTTTGCGGGTAATTGGCATTGAGGTACGCCGCCTTTACAAAACGGCTCGGTGAATAGCAGTCACCCGGAATACCGCGCATGCCGGCACCCGCGCCATAGGGCTTGAGCTCGGCGCCACGCCATGTCGCCGTCTGCGGAAAATCGCTTGTGGCAGTGATATAGGTGCGCAGGTTTTCCATGTGCCACGGGAAGGTCGGCTGGTTGGCAAGGGTGTCGACCGGATCGTCGTATACATGCAGGCCGTCAGCCATCATCTCGACCACGATGCTGCGCTGGCTGTCGCCGATAATCCAATGGAGCAGCGACACGCCCAGCCCCTCTCCGGCAGATTTGGCGACAATCACCGTGTCGCGCAGCGCGGCCTCGACCTCATCGACCGTCGAGAACGTCGCTGCCACCCACAGGGGAAACTCATAGGCCGCGATATTGGTCTTTCCATCAACCGGCCCCTCGGCATACTCGGCATAACCCGGGAAATTGAGACCCGCCACGGCGAGGCCCGCATCGTTGCCGCAATCGAAGAACATAGGGTAGTTCTTGTAATCGATGCACATACCGATCACCGCGTGTACCGCCGTCGCGTCGTCGATAAACGAATACGGGATGTGAAACCCGCGCGGCATCACGCGAACCTGTTGGCCGTAGTCAAAGCTCCAGTCGAGGTTGCGGCCCAGATACATGTGACCAGAATTATCGGTAAATCGGATACTCGTACACATGGCGCCTCCTAGCTTTACGTTCTTGCTAAGTTCATTGTCTCCAAACAAAAAGGCGCTAAACACAAAAGCCCGGACATGACAACAATGCCACGCCCGGGCTTACACAAGCAAGATAAACTCAACCAATTCAACCCCGCAGGTCGTCTAAGGGGTCAAAGTGCCGCAGATTGCCACGAAAGAGGAGCGAAGCGTACTTAAGGTACGCGAGCGACGATTGAGCGGCAAGGTGCGGTGCTTTGGTCCCCTTAGACCAACTTTCCAAGACAGTGATCGATCATATGCTGGATCATCTGTGCCTCAAAGCCCGCGTAGTCACGGCGGCACTCCTTCATCTTGCCGTCGACAATCTGGTCAAAGGCAACCTTGCACTTGATATAGCGCGTGGACTTGGTGACCTCCTCGTGCGTCAGGCAGCTCTCCTCCATCTTGCTGGCGCCCAGGCCAAACACCAGACGGGGGTTGTAGAGCACGTGGGGCTCGCCGGCATCGTCCAGGTAGACGCAAACCTTCTTGGTAACGCCAATCTGGTTAGCGGCAAGGCAGCCGGCATCATCGAGCGACTTGATGGTATCGATCAGGTCCTGTGCGACCGACTCGTCCTCGACGGTCGCAACCTCGCAACGCTGGGACAGGATAGCCTCGTCGTGGCAAAGCTCTTTAATCATACGTTCCTCCATAGGGGTCGTTGTAACCGCTTAAGTATACGGTACCCACACATTTTCATGCGAAAAATACCGTCCGTCTGCTACAAAGCGCCGAACATCAACATGCGAGGAACAACAGCGTCGTAAAGGGGCTATAGTGGGTGAGTTCGTGTCAATCGGCCTAAACTCGGGGCCGAACAAGGAAAGGGTATGCATGGACGAACTATTTCACGTCAGCGAGCGCAAGTCCACAATCGGGACCGAACTCCGCGCTGGACTGACAACATTCCTGGCGATGGCCTACATCATCGCCGTCAACCCCGCGGTGCTCTCGGGCGCTGGCATCGATGCGGGAGCGCTCGCCTGCGCCACCTGCCTGGGCGCCGGCATCATGACCATCTGCATGGGCATCTTCGCCAACCGCCCGCTCGCCTGCGCGTCGGGCTTAGGCGTCAACGCGATGATCGCCGGAATCGCCACCACCGTCTGCGGCGGTGACTGGCACGTGGCCATGAGCGTCATCTTCCTTGAGGGCGTCGTCATCTTGCTGCTCGTGCTTTGTGGCCTGCGCGAGGCCATCATGGACGCCATCCCGGTTGTCCTGCGTCACGCCATCTCGGTGGGTCTGGGCCTGTTCATCGCCATGATTGGCCTGTGCGATGCCGGCATTATCACCGCTGGCGCCGGTACACTCGTCGGTCTGGGCGACATCACCTCCCCCACCTTCATCGTCGGCATCATCTCCATCCTGGTGACGGTCGCCCTCGCCTGCCGCAACGTCCCCGGCTCGCTGCTCATCGGCATCATCGTCGCCGTTATCGCCGGTATCCCGCTGGGCGTCACCCACGCCCCCGAGGGCCTCATCGCCCCGCTCGACTTCTCGAGCATCGGTGGCCCCATCGCCGACGCCGGCGGCGTGCCCGCCATCGTCAAGGTCCTTACCGACCCCACGCTCCTCGTCATCTCGTTCTCGCTGCTCATGAGTGACTTCTTCGACACCATGGGCACCGCGATGGCCGTGGCCAAGCAGGGCGAGTTCCTCACCGACGACGGCAACGTCGAGGATATCAAGGAGATCCTGATCGTCGACTCCGCCGCCGCCGCTGTGGGCGGTTTCATGGGCGTCTCCTCCATCACCACCTTCGTCGAGTCCACCTCTGGCGCTGCCGACGGCGGCCGCACGGGCCTCACCTCCGTCACCACCGGTGTGCTGTTCATTCTCGCCGCGTTCTTCTCCCCCATCGTCACCATCGTTTCCAGCGCCGCCACC
Source organism: uncultured Collinsella sp. (assembly GCA_958427895.1). Taxonomy (GTDB): domain Bacteria; phylum Actinomycetota; class Coriobacteriia; order Coriobacteriales; family Coriobacteriaceae; genus Collinsella. The sequence goes on along the minus strand of CAUADW010000047.1, from coordinate 3,318 downwards.
TGCGGTGCCCTGGTCTACGTCGGCTACCTCATGATGAGCGAGGCCTCCGAGATCGACTGGTCCGACGTGTCGCAGGGTTTCCCGGCGTTCATGATTGTCGCCGGCGTGCCCTTCACCTACTCCATCTCTGCCGGCATCGGTCTGGGCTTTATCGCCTACGTGATCATCGCGCTCTTTAAGGGCGAGGCCTCCAAGATCAAGCCGCTCATGTGGATCGCAGCCCTCGCCTTCCTCGTCTACTTCTTTGTAGCGTAGCGGCAAAGCTGCCAAAGCAGAACACCAAAGCGCGGAGTCGCATCGAGCGGCTCCGCGCTTTTCTTTTAAAGCCAGGCGACGCACGGACGCGCGATGTATTGCTTCCCGAGTTTTGGACATTTTGCCCTCCAAACGGCACTACCGCCGGCTACATCCTGCAGATATGCTGGGCGTAATCGCATAGGCCCTATGAGGATGGGAGTAACCATGGCCGCCTTGTTCACGACCCCCAAGCGCAATGACAAAACCTCTGGAGCCCATTTTGTCGAGCCCGACGTGCGCCGTCGCACGCTGCTCGCACACGGCAGCTGGCACCGCGTGACACGCCGCATCGTTGTAGGCGCCGTATGCGCGCTTACGGTGAGCTCGCTGCTCATGCCGAGCGTCTCGCTCGCGGCCGAGTGGGTGGACGTCGGCGGCAGCCGGTATGGCGCTGGCACCGCGGCGGGTGACGAGGCCGGCACCTGGAGCTGGGATGGCGCCGATGACATGAAGCTCAACGGCTATAACGGCGGTGCAATCCAGGCTGCGGGCAAGCTCAACATTGCCTACGAGGGCAAGAACACCGTGAAAACCGAGCCCGATTACACCGGAGCCGCCATCAAAGCGCAGGATGGCACTAGCCAGAAAGCAGAGTTGAACATAACGAGCTCGAATAGCACGGATGAGCTCAATGTGACAGCCGAGACCGATGCAATTAAATCCACAGGCGACCTCTCCATTTCTGGCCCAGGCACCGTGAACACCACAAGTACTACTGCCGACGGAATTGAGGCAAAGGGCGACCTCTCTATCACGGGCTCGGGCACCGTGAATGCAACGGGCGGTACCGAAGGTATCCAATCCAAGGGCAAGACCACCATCGATTCCTCTGGCACAGTGATCGCTAAAGGAAACGAAAGTTACGGCATCTCCGCGGGCAGTGACCTCATCATCAAAGGCGGTGGCAAGGTAGAAGCAAGCTCTATAGAAGAAGCAGCGATTTGGGCTAAAGACGGCATCAACATCTCGGGCGGCAGCCAGGTCAAGGCGAACTCCGAGGGAGATCTTGCCGTCGACACTGAGGGCAGTCTCGCGGTCACGAACGCCTCCCTTGACGCAAGCGGTGTTGAATATGGTGTCTATGCCCACAAGGGCGTTACGCTCGATCACGCGACCGTGACGGTCCGTACAAGCGCGAGCGGCGGCCAGGCCATCGCCCTCATCACTGACGGGGACGACATCGTCATCAAGAATGGTTCCATCGTGGACGCGTTCGCGGAAGGCAAATTCTCGGTTGCAATCTCTACCAGAAACCACCAGCCAAACGTCGCTGGCGGCCACATCTACATCAGCGACTCCGTTGTTAAGGCTATAGCCCGCTATGTCGAGACCGGTGGCGATGGCCCCGATCACTACAGCAACGACCAAAGCGGCGCAGTCATCCCTGAGCCTAGGGGTCTGAACATCGGTATCTTCGCCCAGACCTACGAGGGCATCACGCCCGCGAGTATCTCGATCGTCCGCAGCAAGCTCACGGCCGAGGGAGACACGGCGGCAATCTTCGCTCTTGCCATAAGCGAGGACGGCAAGGCGATCGGCACCATCGAGATCGAAGGCGCTCCCATCCAGACGCCCGCAGGCGGCAAGATCATTAACTATTACAACGAGGAAGAGTACGGCCCCAGCATCTCCTACGAGGCAGGTCAAACCATCGGCACGGGCGACACCACGATCGACTCCCCCTATAACGAAGCTGTCGCCAAGAGCACGGTCATCATGCCTCCCGAGGAGATCAAACCCGAGGAGAAGCCCGGCGAGACCAAGCCCGAGGGTTCCAAGTCCGAGGGTTCCAAGTCCGAGGGCACGAAGACGACCAAGACCGTTGCAGTTGCAGCCACGGGAGCCAAGACCACCGGCAAGCTCGCGGCAACCGGCGACGCCTCGAACGCAGCCATCGTGGCAGCCGCCCTTGCAGGAACAGCCGCCATCGCCGCGGGCGCCGTGGTGAGCCGCAAGCGCTCGTAAACACTTTTTCGCACGGGACGGGTGGATCGCGGCCCTTGCCTTCCTCGTCTACTTCTTCGTAGCGTAAGGGCAAGGCTGCAAAAGCTGAACAATAAAGCGCGGAGTCGCCATGCGGCCCCGCGCTTTTCTTTTAGCGCCGGTCCCTGCGCCGGCGTGCGGCCTATTTCTCCCCCATTTTGGCCATTTTGCCCTCCAAACGGCACTACCGCCGGCAACATCCAGCAGATACGCTGAATCTAGTCGTATAGGCCCTATGAGAACGGGAGCAACCATGGCAGCCTTGTTCACGACCCCCAAACGCAATGACACTACCGCCGGAACCCATGTTGCCGAACCCGACGTTCGCCGTCGCATAGGACTCGCGCACGGCAGCTGGCGCCGCGTGACGCGCCGCATCGTCGCGGGCGCCGTGTGCGCGCTCACGGTGAGCTCGCTGCTCATGCCGAGCGTCTCGCTCGCAGCGGAATGGGTCAAGGTCGGCGGCAACAAGTACAACACCGCGGCGAGCGACGAGGCCGGTACCTGGTCGTGGGACGGCGCCGACGACTTGAAGCTCAACAACTATAACGGCGGCGAGATCCAGGCCGCAGGCAAGCTCAACGTGAATTACTCGGGAACCAACATCGTCACTGCCGAATGGATTGAAAGCATCAACGTTTCTCATGGCACTAACGAGAATGCCGAGCTCAATATCCAAGGCGACGAGGGCGGCACGCTCAGCATGACATCTACTGAGGACGCTATCCTCTCCACGGGTAATATCAACATCGACGGAGCCGGATCCGTCAACGCCACGAGCACTGGGCTTGATGCCATCAATGCCGGAGGTGATCTCGCTATCAAAGGTTCGGGCAACGTCAACGCCACGGGTGCATCGGATGGCATCAGGGCAAACGGCAATATCACGATTGACGACAGCGGAACCGTCACCGCCAGGGCTACCAAGGACAAGGGTATTGGAGCCGACAAGAACCTCACCATCAAGGGTGGCGGGACGGTCGAGGCAAGCTCCGAGAAAGACGCTGCCGTCGAGGCCAAGGGCAGCCTCGCAGCCAC
>CAUADW010000046.1 GCA_958427895.1 uncultured Collinsella sp. | reverse complement strand
GCGACGTCCTGCTGTTCCCGCACATGAAGCCCGAGAAGGGTTTCCAGTCCGGTGCTGCTGCCGCCAAGGCCGCCGAGGCCGGCAACGCCTCGAGCCCGTTCGTCAAATCGCTCAAGCCTACGCTCGATTACTCTAAGATCGCCGTCGAGCCGCTGTTCGAGGAGTTTGTCGACTTTGATACCTTCTCCAAGAGCGATTTCCGCGCTGTGAAGGTCAAGGCGTGCGAAGCCGTCAAGAAGTCCAAGAAGCTGCTGAACTTTACGCTCGACGACGGTACCGGTACCGACCGCACCATCCTTTCTGGCATCCATGAATACTATGAGCCCGAGGACCTGGTCGGCAAGACCCTGCTCGCCATCACCAACCTTCCTCCGCGCAAGATGATGGGCATCCCCAGCTGCGGCATGCTCATCAGCGCTATTCACGAGGAGGAGGGCGAGGAGCGCCTCAATCTGATTCAGCTCGACGCTTCCATCCCCGCCGGCGCAAAGATGTGCTAGGGGGTTACGCGGGTTTTCCAACCCGCGTAACGGCTCGACGCTGCGCGCCGCCCAGGGCGACAATTTGTCATTCAAAAGGCAAGGCATGACCAGAAGGTCTATGCCTTGCCTTTTTCATGCCAACTTGTTCGCCCTGGACGCCGCTCGCTGTCCGTCCTCTACCTGCGATGTTGCCCTGGTTGGCACTTGGGGATGTTCTTAAACGACTAGTCATTCAAGAACGTCCTCAACGACTACCCAACGGCTATTGTGCACATGTCTCGCATGACAGTTGTCTCTTTTATGTTTCCTTTAGCCGTCGCTGTCTAGGATGGGGGTTAGTCGGAAGGAAGGGAGCGCCTATATGGACGATGCGAGCGAGCGCGCAATCGAAGAGGACATGCTCGATCAGTTCAATTACTTTGATGATGAGGACGAGGAGCTGATCGACCGTCGCGAGCCAGCATCGCTTGACTCATTTGACCTAGTGGATGAAGAGGCTGATGAGGTTGAGGACGAATCGGCGGAGCCCCCACAGCCTTTGCGCCTTGACTCGCTGCTTTCGAGAGCCCCCATGCACCACGGTGTCCGTGCCGGCGCGCTCCATATGAAAACTGACTGGCGCCAGATCGTGACCGCGGGCGATGAGCTCGCCGTGGATGCCCCGCTCACCGACAAGTCTTCGATTGTCTGCCGTACCGGCATGCTCATGCTGGCAAGCGGCACGGGCGCCTGGCGCGTGCGCGACACCATGAATCGCGTTGCCGCGGTGCTCGGCATCACCATTCACGTCGACTTGAGCCTCTTGTCGTTTGAGTGCACCTGCATCGAGGACGGCCATTGCTTTAACGAGGTCGTCAGCCTGCCCACAACGGGCGTCAATACCCATCGCATTTGGATGATGGAGAGCTTCCTAAAGGAAATCGAGACATATGGCCGCCGTTTTACGGTGCATGAGTATCACGAGATGCTCAAGACCGTTGAGAGCTCAAAACCCGATTACGCGCCTTGGCAACAGGGCCTTGCGGCGGCCTGCGCCTGTGGCGCCTTTGTCTTTTTACTTGGTGGCGGTCCCATTGAGATGGCATGTGCGTTCGTGGGCGCGGGCGTCGGTAACTTTGCCCGCTCTCATATCCTCAAGCAGGGCCTCGGCCAGTTTAGCGCTTTGACGTTTGGCGTCGCGCTGGCCTGCATCTCGTATTTGCTGGCGTTGCTCGGCCTTGGCCAGGTCATTCCGGGGGCAATGTCGCACCAAGAAGGCTATATCGGTGCCATGCTCTTTGTGATTCCCGGCTTTCCCCTCATTACGGCAGGCCTCGACATCGCAAAGCTCGATATGCGAAGCGGCATCGAGCGTCTTTCGTATGCTGTGTCAATTATTGTGATGGCGACCCTCGTAGGCTGGATGGTTGCCGAATGCGTGGGGCTGGCGCCGGATGACTTCGCCCCGCTCGGCCTCTCACCGTTGGCTCTTACGCTCTTGTGCATACTGATGAGCTTTATCGGTGTATTTGGCTTCTCGGTTATGTTTAACAGCCCGGTAAAGATGGCCGCAGCGGCCGGGCTCATCGGCGCCGTGTCCAATACCTTGCGCCTTACGCTCGTCGATGCGCCGACGATGCTTCCCTTCCTGGGCTTGAGCGTAGGCATGCCTCCCGAGGCGGCTGCATTTATCGGGGCGCTCGTATCGGGCCTGCTGGCAAGCCTGGCCGAAATCAAGCTCACCTACCCACGCATCGCCCTCACGGTGCCATCGATTGTCATCATGGTACCGGGGCTGTATCTGTATCGCTCGATGTACTACATGTGCACGTTTGACACGGTTAATATGCTTGGCTGGTTTGTGCGTGCGGTGCTCATCGTGGCGTTCCTGCCCGTTGGCTTGGGCGTAGCGAGAACTCTCACCGATCCCCGCTGGCGCCACACTAGCTAATTGGTGCAAGGGGGGGCAGGTTACTTTGCACCAATACGCCGAGCATCTCCACAAACTCAACGCTTACGAAGCGCGCGCCGTTCGTGTTAGGGTAGTTCCATCACATAAGTAGTCGCAGGCGCACGTACCACGGGCGGGCGAGATGAAGTCCCAGTAACTCCATCTTGCCCGCCCGTTTTTGTTGCGTGGTATTGCGGCGTAACACAGAAAGGATTTCGCCCTTTATGCCTATCAACAAACGAGAGAGCCTGCTGTTCACCTTTATCATGTGCTTTTGCATGGTGCTCTGGATGAGCATCTACAACGTTGCCCTGCAGCATGGGGCCATCAACGGCGAGGTCATTGCCGCTGCATGGCTCGGCTTCCCCGTTGCCTACGTCTTTGCCATGTGCTGCGACTGGTTTATCGCCAGCCCGCTGGCCAAAGGCTTCGCCTTCAAGTTCCTGGTTACTCCGGGCAAGAGCTCGCCGCTCGCTATGACGCTTGCCGTCAGCTCCTGCATGGTCGTCCCCATGGTCATCATCATGTCGCTGTACGGTGCCTGCGAGGGTCTGACGCACATGCCCGGCGGCATCCTTGCGAACCTGTATTCCGTGCCCGCGATCTGGATGATCAACATCCCGCATAATTTTGTGATGGCGCTGCCGTGGAACCTTTTGGTAGCCGGTCCGATTTCCCACTTCGTCTTCCGTCGCGCCTTCCCTGTGGGGACGGTTTTCGAGGAGGAGCATGCCGAGCTCTTGGAGCAGGCTATGGCTCCTGAGTGCGAGTAGCTCGCTTAGGGATCTGCTGAGCGCGGGCGACTTGCTTGGTTGGAGCCCTAAGCGTGGATAGCTCTCTCGGCGACATCGCGGGCGTGAGCGGTGCGCATGACCGGAGGGCCCGTGCTGCTCCGTTGCCCGGCGTGCTAGCGCGCAGAACAATCTGTTGGTGCATTCGGCGGCTGCTGAAGCGTTTCGGCAGCCGCTATTTATACGGAGTTTAAATACAACAGTCTGTTGTATTACGTAGAGTGGTATATCTCTAGCAGGAAAAATGCGAGAGACGGAGCATTATGGCGTTGCTAGTAGGACTGGACGTAGGGTCGACGACGACCAAAGTTTACGCGATGCACGAGGATATGACCGAGGCGTGGTGGGGATATCGCCGCCACGGGGCGTGTCAGACAGCGAGCGTGCGCGCCATGCTCGGCGAGCTCGCCGAGCGCTTTCCCCATGAGTCGCTGCGCGTTGCGGTGACCGGCTCGGGTGCGCGCGATATCGCGACCGCGCTGGGCGCCTCGTACGTTCAGGAGGTGGTCGCCAACGCGCTCGCGATCAGCAGGTTCTATCCGCAGACGCGCTGCGCCATCGAGCTGGGCGGCCAAGACGCCAAGATGATCTTCTTCCGCACCAACGATAAGGGAGACATCGAGGTTGCCGACATGCGCATGAACGGCTCGTGCGCAGGCGGTACCGGTGCATTTATCGACGAGATGGCAAAGCTCATGGGGGTCGGCACCGAATCGGGCGAGTTCGAGCAGCTCGCAAGCCGGGGAACGACCGTCCACGAGGTCTCGGGCCGCTGCGGCGTGTACGCAAAGACCGATATCCAGCCGCTGCTCAACGAGGGCATTCCTACCACCGACCTGGCGCTTTCGGCGCTTCACGCGGTCGCCCGCCAAACGATCGGCGGTCTGGCCCAGGGTATCGACATCGAGCCGCCGGTAATTTTCGAGGGCGGTACGCTCGCCTACAACCCCACGCTGGTCCGCGTGTTCCGGGAGCAACTGAATCTATCGGACGATCAGGTTATCGTCCCGCGCGATCCGCAGATCATGGTCGCGCGCGGTGCCGCCCTGTCGCTGACCGACATGTTCGCATCGTCCCAACCGATCGACCTTCCCGACGCTTTTGTCCGGCTGGGTAAGCTCGAGACGGTCGCGCCCGCAAGCGGGGAGGGACGTCTTGCCCAGCCCTTTTTTGCCACACCTGCCGAGCAGGCGGATTTTACGGCACGCCATGGCAAAGAGACGCCGGCAAAGGGTCCGGATGCGTATGCGCCCGGAGAGACGGTGCGTGTGGCGCTCGGTATCGATTCGGGGAGCACGACGACCAAGTTCGCCCTGGTCGATGAGGCGGGTGAGCTTGTCGATTCGTTCTACGCGTCTAATAACGGCAGACCGCTCGACGTCGCCCAACAGGGTCTTGTCAGCTTGAAGAACCGCTGGGAGACAGCGGGAGTCACGCTTGCGATCGATGCCGTGGGCACCACGGGATACGGCGAGGAGCTTTTCGCGCGCGCGTTCCACGCCGACTACCATACGGTCGAGACGGTCGCGCACGCCCGCGCCACGTGCGCATGCGTTCCCGATGCGACCTTCGTGCTCGACATCGGCGGACAGGATATGAAGGCCATCTGGCTCAACCACGGCGTGCTGACCGATATCGTCGTCAACGAGGCGTGCTCTGCGGGCTGCGGCTCGTTCCTCGAGGGTTTTGCCAAAAACCTCGGAATAGCCGTTGAGGATATCGCGACCGAGGCATTTTCGTCCAAAGCCCCCGCCGTTCTCGGCAGCCGCTGCACGGTGTTCATGAACAGCAGCGTCGTTTCCGAGCAGCGGCGCGGTAAGGGTCCGGGCGACATCATGGCCGGTCTCTGCCGTTCGATTATCGAGAACGTGTTCACCAAGGTCATTCGCGTTTCAAATCTCAACCGTCTGGGCGACAAAGTCGTCGTCCAGGGCGGCACGTTCCGAAACGACGCGGTGCTGCGCGCATTCGAGCAGTATCTGGGCAAACCCGTCACGCGTGCGCCCCACCCGGGGCTGATGGGCGCTATCGGTATCGCCCTGCTCGCGCGCGAGGAATGCCGCAAGGGCGACGCCGGCACGTCGTTTATCGGGCTCGATGCCGTGGAGCGCTTCGAGCATCGCGAGTTCGGCGGCGTTACCTGCCGTCGGTGCAACAACCGCTGCCAGCGCGCGGTCGTGGCATTTGGCGACGGCTCGCTTTACGTCACGGGCAATCGCTGCCCGCGCGGCGGCGCCATCTCATGGGATGAGCTCGTGCGCGAGGTTCCCGCGGCGGAGGAGCTGCGTCCGCAGGGTGCTTGCGAGGCACAGGCACCCGGCACGGGGCGCGACCGGACCGCGGCTGCCCCCAATCTCTTTGTCGACCGCGAGAAGCTGCTGTTCGAGTCGTACCCCACGGTTCCCGTCAGCGGGGGGCGCGATGTCACGATCGGCATTCCCCGTGTGCTCGAGTTCTGGGACACCATGCCGTTCTGGTCGACGTTCTTCAGCACGCTCGGCTTTAAGGTGCGCGTCTCGGGACGCAGCACCAAGGCGATGTACGAGCGCGGTCTGGCGCACGTCACATCCGACACCGTGTGCTTCCCGGCCAAGCTCGTCCACGGGCACATCCGCAATCTCGTCGACGCCGGCGTCGACCGCATCTTCATGCCCATCATCACGACGGTGCCCACCGAAAACACCGCCTCTACCAGCGAGTGGATGTGCGCCGTCGTAAAGGGATACCCCTACGTGATGCGCAATTCCGATAACCCGGAGGAACGTTTCGGCGTTCCGTTCGATACGCCGCTGTTCCACTGGTACGACGAGGGCGACCGAAACCGCCAGCTCAAGGCGTGGTGCAAGGAGACCTTCGATATCGATGCCGACCTGGTTGCCAAGGCGACCGAGCAGGCGGACCGCGCGCAGGAGACGTTTGAGAACCAGCTGCAGCTGCGCGGCAGGCAGGTGCTCGAGAACGTGCGCGAGGACGGCGGCTACGCGGTGGTGATCGCTTCGCGCCCGTACCACAACGACCCGCTGGTCAACCACGGGCTGCCCAAGCTCTTCTCTGAGCGCGGCATCCCCGTGCTGACGCCCGATGCGGTGCCGGGGGTCTGCAACGTCGATCTTTCCAACAGCCGCATCGACATCGTGAACAACTACCATGCGCGCATGCTGTCGTGCGCGGTCATCGTCGCATCGACGCCCGAGCTCGAGCTCGTGCAGATGGGCAGCTTCGGCTGCGGCCACGATGCGTATCTCACCGACGAGATCGCGCGCATGATGGGCGAGATGGGCTCCAAGGTTCCGATGATGATCAAGCTCGATGAGAGCGACGTCGCCGGTCCCATGGGCATTCGCGTGCGTTCGTTTATCGAGTCGGTCAACCGTCGTCGCGCGGAGGAGCGTGCCGAGGGCGCCCGGGTGCACGCGGTCCATCCGCTCGACGACCCGTATAAGGTCAAGTACACCAAGCGCGACCGGCACGACAAGATCGCACTGGTCCCCAACACCTCCCATGCGTTCTGCAGGCTCATGACCGCGGCGATGCGCAATCAGGGCGTGCGCGCCGAGGCCCTTGATATCGGGCGCGAGGATGCCATCCGCCTGGGCAAACGCTATGTGCACAACGACATCTGCTTCCCCGCGCAAATCGTGATCGGCGAGGCGCTCGCGGCACTCGAGAGCGGTAAGTACGACCCGCACGACGTCGCCGTGGTGACTGGCAAGTATATCGGCGACTGCCGCCTGACGCACTACATGCCCCTGCTGCGCCGCGCGCTCGACGACGCGGGATACGACTATGTCCCGGTGCTCACCAACGACGACGTCGATGCCCACAATGCGCATCCGGGCTTCAAGCTCGGCCTTGGCCCGAGCATCCAGATCGCCTACGGTCTTCCCATGATCGATGCCCTCGAGGCCATGCTTAGGCGCATCCGTCCCTACGAGCTCGAGAAGGGCGCGGCGGACGCTGCGTTCGACCGCGCGCTCGATGAGGTTATCGAGGGCATGGAGCGCTCCGGGCTGAGAGGCCAGGCGACGGGCTTCAAACGTGCGCTTGCGATCATGGACGCCGTTCCGTACGACCGCTCGAACCCGCATCCGACCGTTCTCATCGTGGGCGAGTACCTGCTCAATTTCCATCTCGGCGCCAACCACGAGATCGAGCGCTACCTCGAGGACAACGGGCTCGAGGTCATCGAGGCGCGCATGACCGACGTGATCCGCAAGACCTATTTCTACAAGCATGCGCAGTCGCGCGAGTTCCACGTCGACCTGTCGCTGCCCGAAAAGGCCTGGTACGCCACGGCGGACAACCTGTTCGAGCTCGCGCACGACCGTTGCGACCGCCTGGGCGCGGCGAGCCCGCTCTACGAGCCGCCGACGCGCATGCCCGAGCTCGTGCGCGCGAGCGATAAGATCCTGCACCATACGTTCGATGCAGGCGAGGGCGTGCTGATTCCGGCGGAGATTCTCGAGCACGCCAAGCGCGGCTGCCGCAACTTCGTGATCCTGCAGCCGTTCGGGTGTCTGCCCAACCATGTCGTGGGGCGCGGGCTCATCCATGCGCTCAAGGAGCAGTATCCCACGGCGCAGTTCCTGCCGCTCGACTACGATCCCGACGTGAGCTTCGCCAACGTGGAGAACCGTCTTCAGATGCTCATCATGAACGCCAAGGCGCAGGGGTGCGGTGAGGCGCATGGCGAGACCGCGTAAGGACGCCGATGCGCCCGATGCACGCACCCGTATCATCGAGGCGTTTTGGGAGCTCATCGAGAACAACAGCATCTTCGAGCTGTCGGTTGGCGAGGTGACCCGCGCCGCCCAGTGCAATCGCGGAACGTTTTACTACTATTTTCACGATTTCGATGAACTCGTCGCCATCGCCATAGCCCAGCTGCTGCAGGATAACGAGCTCATCACCGATGCCCTCTGGCATTTTTCGAGCGAGGGCGACCTTTCGGCGTTCGACCGGCGCGACGTCCGCTGCCTGCTGCGGCGCATCGTCATCACCATGAGGGCGGGTGCCGCCGAGCAGGTCGTGCAGGGCATCCATACGATCATCATCGACCGCGTGAGAGAGATCGTCCACCCCGACGGAGAAGAGCTCAAGGCAGATTCGAGCTTTGCGGTGGGCTTTCTGGTCTCGGGCATCATGGGCTTTGTGATGGCGGTCGGCTTTGCCCGGGAGGGCGGCGAGGAGATAGACCTCGAGCAGCTGGGGGACAGCGCGTGCGCGTACCTGAGGGCGGTCGCCATGCAGACGGTGGAAACGGTCGCGCAAGTCGAGGGCGTCGATACATCCGAGCTGCTCGAACGCGTCTCCAAGGAGGCCGATGCCTATCGCGCATCGCGTGCGACGAGTCCCGACGTGGTGAAAGACGCCTAGGGTTTCTCTTGCGGGGCGCCTGTCGCGCATCGTGCGGTGAGTCCCGCGATGCGGTCATAACCTGCATTCATGTGAGCCGGGTTTATAGATATTCCTCCAGCTGTTAACATAGACAACCTGTGGGTAAAGAGACAAAAGCGCCGCCGACGGGCGGGCGTTTTGATTTCGATGAACTCATGTAAGGAAACGAGCATGTTAGATAGATTTACCGATCGCGCGCGTAAGGTCATGTCCATGGCCAAGCAAGAGGCGCTCGATCTTCATTCAAATAAGGTGGGCACCGAGCACCTGCTGCTCGCGCTTGCCAAGGAGGACGAGGGCATTGCCGCCGAGGCGCTGCGTTCGCTCGACATCTCCTACGATGACATCATGGATACTCTCAAAGAGGTCCAGACCACGGTCCCCGAGCCCAGCGAAGAGACCGAGGCTGCCAAGCTCGCCTTTACGCCGCTCGTCATTAGCGTGATGGAGCGTTCATTCCGCGTGGCGCGTGAGAACAACCAGACCTACGTTTCGACCGAGCACTTGCTGATCGGCATCGTCGAAGAGGGCAACGGCATGGCCATGGACATCCTCATGCGCCTGGGTGTGTCGTCCGCCTCCATCAAAAAGGCTATCGAGAAACTCACCGCCAAGGACCAGGACAAGAAGCGCCCGCTCGCCGGCGCCGGTGCTGGTCGCCCCGGTGCGGGCCTGCCGTTCTTTAGCGGCTCGGATGCCTCTCAGCAAAAGGGGAGTGGCACCGATACGCTTAAGCAGTTCGCGACCAACCTCACGCAGAAGGCGCGCGATGGCGAGCTCGACCCTGTAATTGGTCGCGAAAAGGAAGTCCAGCGCATGATGGAAATTCTTTCGCGCCGCACCAAGAACAACCCGCTCATTCTGGGCGACCCCGGCGTGGGCAAGACGGCCATCGTCGAGGGCCTGGCTCAGCAGATTGCAGCCGGCAACGTGCCCGAGAACCTCATGAACCAGAATATCTGGACGCTCGACCTACCGGGCCTCGTGGCGGGTGCCAAGTATCGCGGCGAGTTTGAGGAGCGCCTCAAGAACGTGATCCAGGAGGCCACCGAAGCCGACGACGTCATTCTGTTTATCGACGAGATGCACACCATCATCGGTGCCGGTTCTGCCGAGGGCTCCATCGACGCGAGCTCCATGCTCAAGCCCGTTCTCGCGCGCGGTGCCTTCCAGATTATCGGCGCCACCACGGCCGAGGAATTCCGCAAGTACCTCACCAAGGACCCGGCCTTCGAGCGTCGCTTCCAGACCATCGATGTCGATGAGCCGAGCGTCGAGGACACGGTCAAGATCCTGACCGCGCTCAAGCCGCGCTACGAGGAGCACCACCATGTGCGCTATACGCAGGGTGCTATCGAGGCCGCCGCGAACCTTTCCAACCGCTACATCCAGGATCGCTTTCTGCCCGATAAGGCCATCGACCTCATCGACGAGGCCGGTGCCCGCGCTCGCATCGCCGCGAACCGCGCGCCCGAGCCGGTGCGCGAGGCCGAGCATCGCGTGGAGGAGCTTAAGGCCGCCGCGCAGGAGGCCACCGAGAGCGACGACATGAACAAGGCCGCCGAGATCACCGAGCAGCAGAAGGCCGCCGAGATTGAGCTCGCCGAGGCCAAGGCCGCCTGGACGGCCGAGCTCGACGCCAGCCCGCTCACCATCGACGTGAGCCAGATCGCCGATATCGTGTCCGTGACTTCGGGCGTGCCGGTGTCCTCGCTTACCGAGAGCGAGAGCCGTCGCCTGCTGCAAGCCGAAAGCGTGCTCAAGACGCGCATCATCGGTCAGGATGAGGCTGTCGAGGCCGTTGCCAAGGCCGTGCGCCGCAGCCGCTCGCCGCTCAAGGATCCGCGTCGCCCCGGCGGCAGCTTTATCTTCCTTGGTCCCACCGGCACGGGCAAGACCGAGCTCGCCAAGACGCTCGCCGAGTACCTCTTTGGCAGCAAGGATGCACTCATCAGCTTCGACATGTCCGAGTTCGGTAGCGAGTTCGAGGTCTCCAAGCTCATCGGTAGTCCTCCGGGTTACGTCGGTCACGACGAGGGCGGCCAGCTCACCAAGGCCGTTCGTCGCCACCCGTACTCGGTCGTGCTGTTCGACGAGATCGAGAAGGCGCACCCCGATATCTTCAACATCTTGCTGCAGGTGCTGGAGGAGGGCCGCCTGACCGATAGCCAGGGCAAGACGGTCGACTTCCGCAACACCGTGATTATCATGACGTCCAACGTGGGCGCTCGCGAGATTGCGCAGGATGCGAGCGTTGGCTTTGGCACCACCGGCGAGCAGGGTCTCACGTCGAGTGAGATTCGTGGTCGCGCGATGGGCGAGCTCAAGCGCCTGTTCCGCCCCGAGCTGCTCAACCGTATCGACGACATCGTGGTGTTCCAGAAGCTCTCGGGCGAGAATCTCACCAAGATCGCGCACCTGCTGGTGGACGACCTGCGTCAGCGTTTGATTGCCAACGGCATGAACATCAAACTCACCGATGCGGCCTATGACAAGATCGTGGCCGAGGGCACCGACCTCACCAACGGTGCGCGTCCGCTGCGTCGTGCCATCCAAAAGCTCATCGAGGACCCGCTGTCCGAGGAGCTTCTGGCCGGCGAGTGGGGCGAGGGCGATACCGTCCTGTGCGACGTTGCCGATGGCAAGTTTGTCTTTAGCCACGGCACGGGCGAGATCCCGGCACCGCGTCCGGCGGGCACGCTCGGTGGCGATACCGCCCCGGCGGCACCGCACACCGGCAACGCCGCGCCCGTGAGCGGCGGCGTGACCTCGGGCCCCGGCGGCATGATGCAAGCCGGTTCCGGCGCGCTGTAGGGATTAAACATACCTTGTATAACGGGGGCGTTTCCGATAAGGAGGCGCCCCCGTTTCTATTGAAATGTGCTTCAATCTGCCGTGCTATACTGAAATTGAGATTCAGTATAGCAAAGGAGTTGATATGCCTACATCAATACTCGACACGCGGCCAGTTCAGATGAACGTGCGTATAGATCGCCAGCTCAAAGAGGCAGGAGACGCCGTACTGACTCATATTGGCATGACGCCGTCACAAGCTGTGAGGGAGCTGTGGCAGTACTTGACCGAGAACGGTCATATGCCCGTCGCAAAAAAGAATGATGACGAAGTCCTGCCTGACGACATACGATCGAAGGCGAGTTCGTCCCGCGTCTCGGAAGGGGCTGCGTTAATTTCGAATTTTTATGAGCGGTTCTCGATTCAGAGGCCGAGCCCCGATGAAGCCTTTGATTACGACGAGTTATACGATCAAATGATGAGCGAGAGATTCAGCGATTGGATCGAATTATGAGCGGCGTCGGAACGAAACGTGTGCTCAAGCTGTTGATCGACACGAACGTCTGGCTAGATTACTTTCTCGCTCGTACGAATGCGACCAGGCCGATAGTCGAGCTCCTTTCTCGCGCGGCGGAAGCGGAGGATATCGTCCTCTTCTCGTCCTCCCTGTCTGTCAAAGACGTCTATTACATTCTGGGGAGGACGATGAAGGCCGACGCCCGCCGTGAGGGGGCTCTCACTCCCGAAGCCATCGCCGGTGCCGACGAGACAGCGTGGGCGTGTGTTCGCCTGATTCGGCGAAAGTCGATTATTGCCTCGGTCGGTGCAGACGAGGTCTTCGACTCCTTTGTGTTCAAGTATCATCACAACGACTTTGAGGACGACCTGATGCTGGGCGTCGCCAATCGCATTGATGCCGATTACGTCGTGACAGAGGACAAAAATCTCATCAAACATACCAATGGTGTATGCATTAATGTTCAACAGGCGTTGAAGTTGGTTGAAGGGTCCAACGTCCCCTCGGCACGGCCCGTCTAACCTGCTTTATCTTGATAAAGTGGCGTTTCCTCGCCGTTAGCCGATGATGCGAGGGCGCTCGGCGTTTTCGACTGGTTTATGCACGTAAAGTCTGGGAATATACAAGTCGCATGTCTTACTGTCTAACCAGTTGCGCCAAGGAGGCACCATGGACTACAAGATTACCGGCTACGAGCCCGCCCAGCTGTTCCATTTCTTTGAGGAGGTCAGCGCGATCCCCCGTGGGTCTGGCAACGAGAAGGGCATCAGCGATTTCCTGGT
>CAUADW010000045.1 GCA_958427895.1 uncultured Collinsella sp. | reverse complement strand
TCACGGCCGGCGTGCGCCCCGAGCAGATTCTGCTTGCCGACAAGGACGAGGAGGGTGCACTCCAGGGCACCGTCGAGGTGACCGAGCTCATGGGTTCGACCGAGCATGTTCACGTGACCGCTCCCGATGGCCAGTTCGTCCTGATCATTCCCGTTGTCGACCTTGAGGCCAAGGGTGCGCTCAAGGCGGGCGACTCCATCTGGTTCAAGTTCGAGAAGAACGCGACCCATCTCTTCGATAAGGTGTCTGGCAAGAACCTTATCTAGGCCCGGTGCATCCGGACCCTCCCTTTGGGCGACTGCGGTATTGCCATCCTTTTGCCGCGGTCACATATAAGGCTCCCCTCCCGTCCACTAGGCGAGAGGGGAGCCTTTCTTTGTGCTGGGGCCGTTCATCTGCCAGTTTGTCTCGATCTGTAACAGGTAGAGGTTCGAATTGGGCTTAGATGTTACAGAACGAGATTGAGGTGAGCCGCCCGTCCTTCCGTCTTGATCTGTAACACGAGAGGCTGATTTCGGCAGCTACCTGTTACAGAACGAGATTGTTTTAGCCGGCTTATCCATTTGTCTCGATCTGTAACAGTAAGGGCGGATTTCGGACGTTAGATGTTACAGATTGAGATAAACCCTAGGGAAAGGATCGGTTTGTCTTGATCTGTAACAGGTAGGACCGTTTTGGCCGAGTAGGTGTTACAGATTGAGACGATTTGGTCGAGGCGGGCCACGGGCAACACGCGGGCAAAAAACGGAGCCGCGTTGCCGCGACTCCGCTTTCAAGAGGATGGGTAAAGGAAACGAAATTAGCTCAGGTGCCAAATCTCGTCGTTGTACTGGGAGATCGTGCGGTCAGACGAGAAGGTGCCGGCGTTGGCGATGTTGATCAGCGCCTTGCGCATCCAGGCGTCCTGGTCCTCGTAGTCTGCCAGCACGCGCTCCTTGGTCTGGATGTACTCCTCAATGTCGAGCAGGGCCATAAACCAGTCCTTGCCCTTGATGTCGTCGTGCAGACGCTGCAGGCGCTCGGCGTTGCCGGTCGCCATAAAGGCGGGGTTGGTGATGAAGTCCACCAGCAGCTTGATGCCGGGCTTGCGATAGAGCGCGCCGGCGTCATAGCTGCCGTCGGCGTAGAGCTGCTCGACCTGCTTGGATGAGGCACCAAAGGTATAGATGTTCTCGTCGCCCACGAGCTCGGCAATCTCCACGTTGGCGCCGTCGAGTGTGCACAGGGTCAAAGCGCCGTTGAGCATGAACTTCATGTTAGAGGTGCCGCTCGCCTCCTTGGAGGCCAGGCTGATCTGCTCGGAGATGTCGGCAGCGGGAATCACGCGCTCGGCGGCGGTGACGTTGTAGTTCTCGATCATGACGACCTGCAGGTAGGGTGCCACGTCGGGGTCGTTGGCGATCCACTGGGAAAGCGTCAGGATTAGGTGGATGATATCCTGGGCGATGGTATAGGCAGGTGCCGCCTTGCCGCCAAAGATGATAGTGACGGGGTGCTCGGGCTTGTTACCGTTCTTGATGTCGAGGTACTTCCAGATGATGTAGAGCGCGAGCATCTGCTGGCGCTTGTACTCGTGGATGCGCTTGACCTGGACGTCGATGATGGCGTTGGAGGGAATGGTCACGCCCTGCTCGAGCGCCATGAACTGGCGCATGATGGCCTTGGCCTCGACCTTGGTGGCGACCAGGCGCTCAAGAACGTCCTTGTCGTCGGCGAACTTGGCGAGTTTGCTCAGATCGCCGGTGCTGCGCCAGTCGGTGCCGATCACATCGTCGAGCAGGCTGGCGAGCGCGGGGTTGGCCCCATGGATCCAGCGGCGGAAGGTGATGCCGTTGGTCTTGTTGGAGAACTTCTTGGGATAGATCTCGTAGAACGGATGAAGCTCGGTGTCCTCCAGGATCTTGGTGTGGAGGGCGGCTACGCCGTTGATGGAGAAGCCAAAGTGGATGTCCATGTGGGCCATGTGGACGGTATCGTGTTCGTCGATGATGGCGACGCGCGGGTCATCGTGCTCGGCCTTCGCGATCTCATCGAGCTTGACGATAATGTCGGCGATGGCAGGGGAGACCTTCTGCAGGCTGGCGAGCGGCCACTTCTCGAGCGCCTCGGCAAGAATTGTGTGGTTAGTGTAGGCGACCATGGAGCGTACGATGGTCACGGCCTCGTCAAACTCGATGCCATGCTCGGTGGTGAGCAAGCGAATGAGCTCGGGGATGACCATGGTGGGGTGCGTGTCGTTAATTTGGACCACGGCGTAGTCGGCCAGATCGTGCAGGTTGCTGCCGCGCTCGACGGCCTCGTCGATCAGGAGCTGGGCGGCGTTGCTCACCATGAAGTACTCCTGATAGATGCGAAGTAGGCGGCCCTGCTCGTCGGAATCGTCGGGGTAGAGGAACAAGGTGAGGTTCTTGGCGATCTCGGTCTTGTCGAAGTCGATGGAGCTGCCGGGGACCAGGCCGTCGTCGACGCTCGCCAGGTCGAACAGGCGCAGGCGGTTCTTGGTGGGCTGGCCGTAACCGGGCACATCGATGTTGACGAGCTTGGAAGTAACGACAAAATCGCCGAACTCGACGGTGTAGGAGCGGTCATCGTCGACTAGGATGTCCTGCTCACCGAGCCACTCGTCGGGGACGGCCTTCTGCTGGTTGTCGACAAAGCGCTGACGGAACAGACCGTAGTGATAGTTGAGGCCCACGCCATCGCCGGTCAAGCCCAGCGTGGCGATGGAATCCAGGAAGCACGCGGCCAGGCGGCCCAGGCCGCCGTTGCCGAGCGACGGCTCGACCTCGAACTCCTCGATCTTGTTGAGGTCGTGGCCTGCGGCGGTGAGCTGGTCCTTAACCTCGTCGTAGATGCCAAGGTCAATCATGTTGTTGATGAGCAGCTTGCCGATCAAAAATTCGGCGGAAATGTAATAGAGCTTTTTCTTGCCGTTGTTGAGTGGGCGGGCGGCGGAGCGCTCCTGCACGAGTTTGACCAGCAGCTTGTAAATGCGACGGTCGTCGAGCTGCTCGAGCGAGGTGCCAAAAGACTGCTCGGCGAGTTCCATGAGGTTAATTTGGGGCATGTTTTCTCCTGTGATGGGTTGTTTCATGTCTGCAATTCATAAGAAGCCCGCGCGAGGGGATTGGGGTGGCCTCGCGCGGGAAAAGCAAGCGCGTCCGCACGGTGGGGAGGGGTTGGGCGCGGTAGCTCCTATTGAGGAAGCTCGATTTCGGCTTCCGACGGGATGCGGAAGTAGGTCTCGGTCCAGTCGGTGAGTTTGTGCTCGAGCTCGCGGGTGATGGCGCCGTCGAGCATGCGCCAGGTCCAGTTGCCGCCCAGCGTGGCAGGGGTGTTGATGCGCGCCTCGTTGCCCAAGTTGAGCAGGTCCTGCATGGTGTAGATGCACGTGTCGCTCACGCTGGCGGCGATGGTGCGGTTGAGTGCATCTGCCATGGGTTCGCCGGCCTGCTGATGGGTGTACAGGGCTGCCTGCTCGCGCTGACGCGGGGTGGCCGTTCCCTCAAACCAACCGCGCGCCGTCTCGTTGTCGTGGGTGCCCACATAGGCGACGGTGTTGGCGATGTAGTTATGCGGCAGGTAGTACGAGTTGGTGCCCTCAAAGGCAAACTGCAGGATCTTCATGCCAGGGAAGCCCGTGGTGTCGCGCATGTCGATGACACCAGGGGTAAGAAAGCCCAGGTCTTCGGCAATGATGGGAAGCGTGCCGAGCTTCTCCTCGAGCACCTTGAAGAGCTTGAGGCCGGGTCCCTGCGTCCACGAACCATATGACGAATCGGGAGAGGAGAACGGCACCTCCCAAAATGCCTCGAAACCGCGGAAGTGGTCCAGACGGATGATGTCGTACATGTCGAGGGCGGCTCGGATGCGGCCTTCCCACCAGGAGAAGTCGTCGGCCTTCATGGCGTCCCAGTCGTAGATGGGGTTGCCCCAATACTGACCGGTGGCCGAGAACTGGTCGGGCGGCGTGCCGGCGACGCTCACGGGATTGCCGGCGGCGTCGATCTTAAAGAGCTCAGGTGTCGCCCACATCTCGACGGAGTCACGCGAGACATAGATGGGCAGGTCGCCGATGATGAGAATGTCGCGCTCGTTGGCATAGGCCTTGAGGCGGCTCCACTGGCGATCGAAGAAGTACTGCGTCATCTGGTGGTAGAGCATGCGCTCGGGATGGGCGGCGCAGACCTTGCTGGATGCCTCGCCGCGGCGGCGGAGCTCCTCGGGCCACTCCCAAAAGGCCTTGAGCCCGCACTCCTCCTTCACGGTCATGAACTCACAATAGGGAATGAGCCAGTCCTCGTTTGCCTGGATAAAGTCGTCGAAATCGGCCGGCTTGTCGGCAGCAAAGCGCTCAGCGGCGCGGTCGAGAATCTGACGGCGGCCGCCAAAGATAGCGCCGTAGTCGACATTGCTGGGGTCGGATCCCAGATACACGCCATCGATATCGCGCTGCTCCAGATACCCTGCCTCGATAAGCTCAGCAAAGTCGATAAAGTTGGGGTTGCCTGCGCGGGCCGAGAACGACTGATAGGGCGAATCGCCATAGCTGGTCGTCGTAAGGGGCAGAATCTGCCAGTAATGTTGTTTGCACGAGGCGAGAAAATCGACGAAGTCGTAGGCATTCCAGCCAAAGCCGCCGATTCCGTATGGTCCGGGCAGAGATGAGACGGGCATGAGGACGCCGCTTGCACGCTCCATGAATGCGCTCACCAACCTTCTTGTTGTGGGGTCGGCCTGCCGATGGGTGTGCAGTCCGCCTCCGATGTTCTGATTCGATACGCCTATTGTAAAACATGTTGTTTAAACATGTACAGGCAAGATAAAAAAGTTGGTCGATTTTCGGCGAATGGTTACATGCCATGAAAAAGCCCCGACCTCACAACGTGAGATCGGGGCAAGAGCGGTATGTAGGTTTTTGCTACTCGGCGTCGGCGAAGCCGTTGGGGTTGTGGCTCTGCCAGTTCCAGCTATCGCGGCACATGTCCGCGATGTCGTATTGGGCCTTCCAGCCCATCATGCGCTCGGCCTTGGAGGCATCGCACCAGTTGGCAGCGATGTCGCCGGCGCGGCGCTCGCGGATCACGTAGGGCAGCTCCTTGCCACAAGCCTTGGAGAAGGCGGCGACGACCTCGAGTACCGAGGTGCCGGTGCCGGTGCCCAGGTTAAAGATCTCGACGCCGGTTTTGCCGTTCATCCAGTTAAGGGCGGCAACGTGACCAGAGGCCAGATCGCACACGTGGATGTAGTCGCGCACGCCGGTGCCGTCGGGGGTGGGGTAGTCGTTGCCAAAGACCTGAACGGCCTCGAGCTTGCCCACGGCGACCTGGGCGACATAGGGCACCAGGTTGTTGGGGATGCCCTTGGGGTCCTCGCCGATCAGGCCCGACGGATGAGCGCCGATGGGGTTGAAGTAACGGAGCAGCACGACGTCCCACTCGGGGTCGGCGGTGTGGACGTCCATAAGGATCTGCTCGATCATCCACTTGGTCCAACCATAGGGGTTGGTCGCGGGCTTCTTAGGATCTTCCTCGGTGACGGGCGGATTGTCCGGGTCGCCGTAGACGGTCGAGGAGCTCGAGAAGATGATAGACTTGCAGCCATGGTTGCGCATGACGTCGATGAGCACCAGGGTGTTCTCGATGTTGTTGTGGTAGTACTCGACGGGCTTGCTCACCGACTCGCCGACGGCCTTAAAGCCGGCAAAGTGGATGACGCGGTCGATCTGATGGGTATCGAAGATCTTGTTCATCGCGTCGCGGTCGAGCACGTTGGCCTCGTAGAAGGTGAGGTTCTTGGCGGCCTCGTCGCCCACGATGGTCTTGACGCGGTCGACGGCGACGGAGCTGGAGTTGGAAAGATCATCGACGATGACGACCTGGTAGCCACCTTCGAGCAGCTGAACGACGGTGTGCGAGCCGATAAAGCCGGCGCCACCGGTAACGAGGACGCAGGTGTCTTTGGGGTCGAGTGCTTTGGACATGTAGTCTCCTATCGAATCAGGAACACTTCTTCAGGGGAGTATAGCGCAGGCGGGGATGCCCAAATCGTGCGCTGTGGGAAAAGCAGAGGATTGTGCTAACGTACTCATAGAAGAGCTTGCGTACGCATAACCTGATCTTTGGCATTTGCTTACGAGCCGCTGACCTTGTAGTTTCCTGCCGTTCGTGGAAATCGTTGGGACGCGCCATATGTACGCTAATATGTATGAGTTGAGCGACATATAAATAAACATGTAACGGAGTAGATATGTCACCAAACAGCGATTCCATCCTTTCCCAGGAGCTTTCGCGTCGCACTGCCCTCAAGGCCCTGTTCGGCGTAGCTTCTGCAGCCGTTCTTTTTGGTCTGCCCGCTCGCGCCCATGCTGCGGAGGCCACCAAGGAAACCACCGACAAGCTCAATGCGGCCCAGGCTCAGCTTGACGAGGTCCAGGCCCAGCTCGACAGCATCGCAAATGAATACGCGGCGCTGGCCAACAAGAACGCCCAGACCCTCAACGATATCGAGGGCGTACAGGGCCAGATTGACAGCACGCAGGCGCAGATTGACGAAAAGAAGGCCGAGCTCAAAAAGAAGCGCGGCGATCTTTCCGATCGCGTTTCCGCCAGCTATAAGTCGGGCGGCACCAACATCCTGTCGCTGCTGCTCGCCTCGGGTTCGTTTGAGGAACTCGTCGCCAATGCGCACTATGTTGAGAAGATCAACAAGAGCGACCGCGACGCCATCGAGGACATTCAGGCCATCCAGGAAGAGCTCGATGCGCAAAAGACCGAGCTTGAGTCGCAGAAGGCCGACTTGGAGAAGCTCAAGGACCAGCAGACTGCCCAGATGCAGGACATGCAGGCCAAGCAGCAAGAGGTCCAGACCGTGCTGAGCGGTCTTTCCGACGACGTCAAGGAGCTCATGGCTCAGCGTGATTCCGAGATTCTCGCTGCCGCCCAGGCCGAGGAGGCTGCCAGGAAGGCCGCCGCTGCCGCGGCCGCCGCGAACAAGAACAATTCCTACTCGGGTGGTTCGAGCTCGGGCGGTGGATCGTATGCGCCCGGAACTCCGCAGCAGAATGCCGGCTCGGGCAAGCAGCAGGCCGTCGTCAACGCGTGCTACTCCACGCCTTCGCCGGGTCAGAACTGGTGCGCGGCGTGGGTCACCAATGTCTTCCGTAACGCCGGCGTTGGCTACTTTGGAGGCAATGCGTGCGACATGTTTAACGCCTGGTGCTATAGCTCCGACCGCTCGGCGCTGCAGGTGGGCATGATCGTGGCCGACTCATCGCATAGCGGCACGGGTGCTCCGGGCCTTATCTACGGTCATGTGGGTATCTACGTTGGCGGCGGCATCGTTATGAGCAACGAGGGTGCCATTACGTCTAAGTCGCTCGATTCGTTTATTAGCTTCTATGGCACTGGCTCTGGCGTGCGTTGGGGCTGGCTTGGCGGTATTGCGCTGTCGTAGCTGCGGTTTGAAGTAAGTTGGTCCGGGACCGCGGGCGAGGCATAAGGTTGCCTGCTCTACAGTCCTGCGCAAGACGAAGGCCACATTAAGTGGCCTTCTTTGCGTGCGGAACTCGCGACCAACCTTATGCCTCGCCCGCAGTCCCGGACCTTCCGGGTTCAAAGCGCGACACACCGGACTGGTTGTCTGATATAAAGATGGCGAAGGCCCCTTTCGGGGCCTTCTTTTTAAATAAAATTATCGACTCCGTGGACTTCGGTTTTGGAATTTGGAGCCGACGGCTCATCAAAGTGGAAAATGAAATATAACCTAGCTGCAATAAACGCCTTGTTGCGAACTCGAACTGATCATGTAGATCTAAAATAGTCGCAATATACAATTGTCGTGTGGTGCGTTGGGTCGGAGCTGCTGCGGGTCCTAGATGAATTGCGGTCTTGCGCCCCGATGTTCAAACAGGTTTCTCTCTAGACGGGAAGTTGCTCATGGACACCATATATGACGGAGACGACTGGGTCGATCATTATAGTTGGCGACTAGTCGGCTCGGATGACAATGGGGATGTGGTGTTTGATGGACTATGTCCAAAGCATCTCCATCCTTTTGTCTCGTCGTTAATTGAGAGTTCCGCTCGTGTTGCCCCCTACAGCTCGGCGTCGCTTCATGATACGGACGTTTTGAAGACCATAAAGGAATCAATTGACGAGGGCACGATGAGTAGCTTGCTGTTTTCTCGCCTTGTGGGGCTAGATGAGATTGGCTCGAAACGACTGCTTGCGGGCGAAAAGGTGGAACTCACTTATCGGTCGATGATTTCAATCCTGCGGATGGCCGATGTTCTTCGCAAATAAATGAAAACGGGACAAGTGAGCTACATCACTTGTCCCGTTATTAATTAAAGTGGACCGCGGCGAGCGGGCTATAAAAATTCGCCTACTCGGTGGACTTCGGGTTCTAGGTCTACGTCGAATTGGTCTTTGACTTTGGCTTGGATGTCGCGGATGAGTTCGTCGACATCGGCGGCGGTGGCGTGGTCGGCGTTGACGATAAAGCCGCAGTGCTTCTCACTTACCTGCGCGCCGCCGACAGCATGGCCGCGCAGACCGGCGTCCATGATGAGCTTGCCGGCAAAGTGGCCCTCGGGGCGCTTGAAGGTGGAGCCGGCGCTCGGCATGTCGAGTGGCTGCTTGTCCTCGCGGCGCTGGCGGTAGTCGTCCATGTCGGCCTTGATCATCGCGGCGTTGCCCGGGGCGAGATTGAAGGTGGCCGAAAGCACGATAAAGCCGTCATCGGCGATGCGGCTCTTTCGATAACCCAGGTTGAGCTCGTCGACATCGAACTCGATGATATTGCCGCTGCCGCGGGTGCCGTCGTCGAGCTGGCGAGCGGGTTTGTAGACGCGCACGGACTCCAGCACATCGGCCATGCAGGCACCGTAGGCACCGGCGTTCATGTAGCAGGCGCCGCCGACCGATCCGGGGATGCCCGAGATGGGCTCCATGCCGGTGAGACCGGCCTCGGCTGCTGCCGCGGCGACATCGGAAAGCAAGGCGCCGGCTGCTGCCGTGACGTGCGTGCCGTTGACCGTAATGTCGGAGAGGCCCTCGCCCAGTGCCACGACGACGCCGCGGATGCCCTTGTCACCGACGAGCAAGTCGGAGCCGTTGCCCACGATGGTGAGGGGCAGATCGCAGCGATAGCAGGTATCGAGCGTGGCGACGAGGCCCTGCTCGGTATCGGGCGTGACAAAGACGTCGGCCGGGCCGCCGATTTTAAACGTGGTGTGCTCGCGCATGGGCTCGCTCATCAGCACGTTGTCCTCGCCGGCAACGCCAGCAAGCGCGCACAGCAGGTCCTCGTTAAAAAAGTCGTTCTCGTGCATACGAATATCCGCCTTTTGGTGGTCGTTGTCATCAATCGATTGCAATATACCCCACCCGGACGGATTTGGTGCGCTGGCGGCGATAAAACAGCCGTCTACCGGATTGGTAAAGTGTTTATCAGCGAGGTAGAGGGACGGTCGCTATACTTTCAAGAGATTGCGCGAATACTCGGAAGGAGCGAGATGGGCAACAAAGTTACTCTCAAGCAGATTGCCCAGGAGGTGGGGCTTTCCCCCTCGTCGGTCTCGCTTGTTCTCAATAATCGGCCCTGCCGCATCTCGGAAGAAAACCGCAAGCTCATCAAGGAGGTCGCGGCGCGCAACCACTATGTCCCTAACCAGATCGCGCGCAGCCTGGTCATGCGCGAGTCGCGCACGCTGGGCCTTATCGTTCCCAATATCGAGAGCCGCTTTTTTGCCTCGCTCGCCGGCAGCTTGGAAAAGCGCTGCCGCGAGGACGGTTACGCGCTCTTTATTACCAGCTCGGGTGGAAGTGCCGACGACGATCTTGAGCTGCTGCGCCAGCTGGTGACGCGCGGCGTCGACGGCGTCTTTCTGGTGGTGGGTGACGAGTTCTCCGACGACCGCGCCCTGCGCGAAGAAGTCAGCCATCTGCCCATACCGGCGGTAATGGTCGACCGTGCCATTGAGGGGCTCGAGTGCGACAAGGTGATGTTCGACCACGAGATGGGTGGCTACATGGCTACCCGCTATCTGATCGAGCAGGGTCATCGCCGCATCGCCTGTCTGGTTAACGCGCGTCGCTCCAATACGGGCCGCAAGCGACTCGCCGGTTACGAGCGCGCGCTGCGCGAGGTGGGACTGCCCATCGACGCGCGCCTGGAGTTTGAGAGCGAGTACTACATTCCGAGTGCCTACGAGGCCTCGGAGGCGGTGCTCGCAACCGACGCCACTGCCGTGTTCGCAAGCTCGGACAACATTGCCCTCGGTTTGCTCAAGCGCCTGCACGAGATGGGGAAGAGCATCCCGGGCGATATTTCGGTCGTAAGCTATGACAACTCGGCGGCCGACGTTCTCTTTGAACCGGCACTGACTGCGATTGAGCAGGATCCTGGTGTCCTTGCGGAGCATGCTTTTGGCTGCATGTCCAAGCGTCTTGCCGGTAGGGGCGGTAGGCGTGCCGAAGAGGTCGTTCTGGAGCCGGCGCTTATCGTTAAGGGCAGCGTGCTCGAGCTTACTAAACACAACTAAACACGTTTATCAATTTGCAGAGACTGAATGTGGAGCACCTGTGACAGGCAATGCCGCAGGTGAATGTCGCGTTTTGTTGATCGATGCGATTGATAAGGATGATAAAACGTTTTTTCACCATGATAAAACGTTTTAGCAAATATACTAGTCCCAACGAATGGTTGCCGTATCGGAGGGTGACCGCACAGCGAAGGGACATAAACAATGGCTAAAACACTGGGGACGCCGTGGCAAAAGCTGGGACACGAGGTGCCGGCTTCCGAGCTCGGGGGCGTCGATCTGTATTGGCGCGCATCGAACTATCTGTCCGTCGGTCAGATCTACCTTCGCTCTAACCCGCTGATGCGCACCGACTTTGTTGATGAGAAAACCGGTGAGGTGCGCGACTTTGGTCGTCCGGACGTTAAGCACCGCCTGGTCGGTCACTGGGGCACCACGCCCGGCATCAACTTCCTGTTCGGTCATGTCAACCGCCTCATCGCCGATCACAACCAGAACGCCATTTTCTTGATGGGCCCGGGTCACGGTGGCCCCGCCGGTACCGCCCAGTCGCTGCTCGATGGTACCTACCGCGAGATTCGCCCCGACATCACCAATGACGAGGCTGGCCTGCAGAAGTTCTTCCGCCAGTTCTCTTATCCCGGCGGCATCCCGAGCCACTTTGCGCCCGAGACGCCCGGCTCCATCCACGAGGGCGGCGAGCTCGGCTACACGCTCAGCCACGCCTACGGCGCCGTCATGGACAACCCGAGCCTGCTGGCCGTGGCCGTGGTGGGCGACGGCGAGTCCGAGACCGGTCCGCTTGCGACTTCCTGGCAGTCCAACAAGCTCGTGAACCCGGCAACCGACGGTATCGTCCTGCCGATCCTGCACCTCAACGGCTACAAGATTGCCAATCCCACCATCCTTGCCCGCGTGTCCGACGAAGAGCTCACCAAGTTCTTTGAAGGCATGGGCTATAAACCGCACTTCTTTGTCGCCGGTTTCGACGATGAGAGCCATGCAAGCATTCACGCGCGTTTTGCCGCCCTGTTCGAGCAGGTCTTCGATGAGATCTGCGACATCAAGGCCACCGCTATGGCTCAGGCCACTGCGGGCGAGACCGTGGTCCGTCCGGCCTATCCCATGATCGTGTTCCGTACGCCCAAGGGTTGGACCTGCCCCAAGCAGATTGATGGCAAGAAGACCGAGGACTCCTGGCGCGCCCATCAGGTGCCGCTGGCGAGTGCCAAGGACACCCACGAGCACTTCCGCGTGCTGCGCGAGTGGCTGCGCTCCTACAAGCCCGAGGAGCTCTTTACGCCCGAGGGTCAGGTGCGCCCCGAGGTGACGGCCTTTATGCCGACCGGCGAGCTGCGCATTGGCGCCAACCCCAATGCAAACGGCGGCAAGGTGCGCCGCGAGCTTGAACTTCCCGATATTCATGCCCACGAGATTCCCGTCGCAAGCAAGGGCCACGGCTGGGGCTCCACCGAGGCTGCCCGCGTCTTTGGCGAGTACACTGCCGACGTTCTGGCCAAGAACATGGACGATTTCCGCATCTTCGGTCCCGACGAGACTGCGTCCAACCGCCTGCAGGCTGCCTACAAGGTGACCAAGAAGCAGTGGGATGCCGGCTTCTACGAGGACGATGCCAACGACGAGCTGCTGGCCGGTTCCGGTAAGGTTGTCGAGCAGCTGTCCGAGCACCAGTGCGAGGGCTTCCTCGAGGCCTACGTGCTCACCGGTCGCTCGGGTGTGTGGAGCTCCTACGAGAGCTTTGTCCACGTGGTCGATTCCATGGTCAACCAGCATTGCAAATGGCTCGAGGCCACCAAGCGCGAGATTCCGTGGCGTGCCCCCATTAGCGGTCTCAACATTTTGCTGTCGAGCCATGTCTGGCGCCAGGACCACAACGGCTTCTCGCACCAGGACCCCGGCTTTATCGACCTGCTGCTTAACAAGGCCAACGACACGCATATCGTGAATGCCTACTATCCGGCCGACGCCAACATGGCGCTTGCCGTTGCCGAGCGCGTCTACCAGTCCACCGACTGCGTCAACGCCATCTTCTGTGGCAAGCAGCCCGCCCCCACCTTCCAGACGGTCGACGAGGCCAGGTCCGAGCTCGCCGAGGGCGTAGCGACCTGGGAGTGGGCATCGACTGCCGACTCGCTCGCCGAGGCCGACGTCGTGGTCGCCACGTGCGGCGACGTGCCGACGCTCGAGGCTTTGGCTGCAACCGACATGCTGCGCAAGCTGGGCATTAAGGTGTGGTTCGTCAACGTGGTCGACCTGCTCAAGATCCAGAACGTCTGCGAGAACGACCAAGCCATCAGCGATGAGCGCTGGGCCGAGCTGTTTGGCCGCGGTGAGAAGCCCGTGCTCTTCGCATTCCACGCCTACGCCGGCACGATTCGCCGTCTGATCTGGAACCGCCCCGGCCACGATGCCTTCCGCGTCCACGGCTACGAGGAGAAGGGCTCCACGACCACGCCGTTCGACATGCTGCGCCTGAACAACATGGACCGCTGGGCCCTGGCCGCCGACGTGCTGCGCATGGTCGACGCCGATAAGTTTGCCGAGCAGATTGATGAGTGGGAGGCTTTCCGCACCGAGGCCTTTGAGTTCGCGTGCGACGAGGGCTTCGATCATCCGGCCTTTACCGACTGGGTCTGGCCCGACGCCGCAGCCGCAACCGCTGCCGACGGCGCGCTCTCCGCAACGCAGATGACCGCTGGCGACAACGAATAGCATCCGGGACGGTCTCGCGCTGGGGCCTGCTCCGGGCGGGTTGCCTTGCTCCGGGAAGTGGGCTTCGCGAACTTCCCGGAGCAAGGCAA
>CAUADW010000044.1 GCA_958427895.1 uncultured Collinsella sp. | reverse complement strand
AGTCCCTTGCGGCGTAGTTCTTATTTAAGCCGTCCAAGTTTTGGGGTGCAGTTCATATGAGCTGTGGGGGCTTTTTTCATGCCAGCCGGAAACCGTATCCCACTTTTCGGGCTCAGAATGGGATGCCGTTTCCCGCTGGCCCCCTCCGGGAAACGGCATCCCATTTCAAGGGCATAAACCGGGATGTGGTTTCCCCTAACGGCACCTTTGGGAAGCCGCATCCCACTCTGTACGCACAAAACGGGATGAGCTGTCCCATGGTGATCCAAGACCAGAAGCATGTCCGATAGCGCGGCCAGGTCAAGAACAACAAGGCAAGCGTCACGCCAATTTGGACGAGCGTCTGCTGCAGTTTAAGGCTGCTGGCCCATATGGTAGAGTTAACCACCCATGAATTTCAGCACACTGCGTGCTACCTGTTCTTTTGTCATTTAGGGAAGTGAACTTGTGAATACTTCTGTCGCCAAGAAGGCCAGCCAGGCGGTGCGCCTGCTCATGATGGTGCTCACGGCAGTTCTCATCTTCTTCTTCATCAATGTCATGCTGCTCGTCTCCGATATCCAGGGCACGGCGCGTGTGGTCAACTACGCCGGCCTGGTGCGCGGCACCACGCAGCGAATCGTTAAGCTCGAGGACGCGGGCCAGCCTCAAGATGACCTGCTCAAAGCCGTGGATTCATACATCAACGGCTTGCGTTACGGAAGTGGCGACCTCAACCTCGTCCGTCTCGACGACGATGAGTATCAGGCAAAGATGACCGAGCTTGCAAATTATTATGATGAGCTTTGCGCCGAGATTAGCCGCGTGCGCGAAGTCGGCTACGAGAGCACCGACATCATCTCCATGAGCGAGGAGTTCTTTGGCATTTGCGACGATGCTACGCGACTCGCAGAGGACTACTCTCAGGAGAAGGCGTCGGCGCTCAACTATCTCGAGGGCTTGGTGATCATCGACATCGTGGGCTTGGTGGCGACCTTTGCGGTTGAACTTGTTCGCGCGGTGCGAACTGCCGCGCTCAATCGTGAACTGCAGAGTAAAGTCTATCTCGACGAAGCCACGGGACTGCCCAACAAGAACAAGTGCGAGGAGATCTTGGGGCAGGAGCAGCCTGTCTCCGCTGAGGCGCCCGTTGCGGTGTGCGTCTTCGACCTTAACAATCTGCATACGGTCAATAACAACTTCGGTCATGAGAAGGGCGATGAATACATTCGCTCTTTTGCCCAACAACTGGGAAGTGTGGCATCCGAGACGTGCTTTGTGGGCCGCGACGGCGGCGATGAGTTTATCGCGGTGCTGCGGGATTCCGATCGGGCTGCCGTGGAGTCCTGTCTCGCTCGGGTCCGTGCGAACGTGAACGAGTATTCCGAGGCTCACCCCGACATGCCCATCAGCTATGCGGTGGGCTTCGCGCTTTCCAGTGATTTTGATGAACCGCCTACGATGCGCGAGCTCTTTTCCCAGGCCGACAAAAACATGTACATCGACAAGAACCGCGTAAAGACAGCCGAGGCAGCCGGGCCGCAACGCGAGGACCGCTAAACCCGTAGCAAAGGGTAGCTCATTTGGGACGGGGCTCTTTTGGCTATTTGAGAAGTTGGGCCATGGCGTTGACGAATTTTTGTACTTGGAGGGTGGGCTCGAGCGGATAGTGCAAAAAGACCGGCACCTCTCGCCCGCACAGGAACGGCACGCCCACAAAGGCCGGGTGCACCCCCGACCATGCGCCGCAGGTGAGCACCGCGTCGCCCTTTTCCTCTGCCTCGTTAAAGAGCGCAAAGTCAAAGCTGTCCACGTCGATCACGTCCACGCCGCCGTCTGCCAAAAGATCGATACGCAGGCTGTCCATAGCGTCGTTGCCGTGGCGGAGTACGCGCAGACGCATGCCCTCCAGGTCGGCAACCGTAATGCGATTCTTGCGCGCCAGCGGGCTCGTGCGCGGCACGTCGATATAAAACGGTACGTTAACGATGCGGAGCTTTTGGCAGGCGTCGCCCCAGCGCGGGGTCGAAAAACTCGACTGCACTACATCCACCTCGCGACCAAGGCTGCGCATGACGGATTCGCGTTCGTCGTAGAGGTCGCTCACCGGCACGATCTCGAAGCGCAACGATGGCTCCAGCTCGTGTACGTCCGTCCACATCGACAGCGTTTGGCGCCCCGGACACATCATCGACACGCCCAGGCGTACGGCACCGCCATCGCCCGCTGCGCGTCGGGCGCGGCGCAACGCATCCTCGGACTGCCGCATGATCGAGCGCGCGTCATCCACCAGCAGCGCGCCGGCCGGCGTCACCTTGACGCCCGAGTGCGAGCGTTCGAACAGCGTGATGCCGAACTCGGCCTCGAAACCCGACACCTGCTTGACGAGCGCCGGAGTCGACACGCGCAATTTTGCCGCCGCACGCGAGAAGCTTCCCAGCTCCGCGGCGGCCGATATGGCCTCAAGTCGTCGATCGTACACGTCAATCTCCCGTTTTCGCGCCCGTGGCCACATAGCGCCACAGGGGGTTGTTTTCGCAGGTCACGCGCTCAATTGAACATAAACTGCATCGCACAGTGTAAACCTACGGTTAACGCTATTCTAACAAATATGCAATTCACCTGCGCAAATGCAAAGCATACAGTAACCAGCGAATACCACGTGGGTCGGTTAATGGGAGCGACCCACCGGAAGGCACAAGAAGGGAAGTTCCTATGAGCAATTGGCTTAAGCTCGAGGGCGATGTCTGCGCCGTGACCGGCGCGCTCGGCGGTATGGGCGTCGAGATTTGCCGCGAGTTCGCCCGCAATGGCGCCAACGTCATCCTGCTCGACCTGGACGAGGAGAAGGTCAAGGCCGCTGCCGCCGACCTCGCCGCCGAGTTTGGCATCCACGCCGAGGGTTACAAGATGAACGCCACCGACGAGGCCGAGGTTCAGGCCGCCGTCGACGCCACCATCGCCGACTTCGGTCGCGTCGACGTCCTCGTCAACACCGCCGGTATCCTGCGTTTCGCAGCCATGGAAGACCTGCCGCTGAGCGACTGGGAGCAGGTGCTCAACGTCAACCTCACCGGCTACTTCATCACCTCGCAGCGCTTTGGTCGCGAGATGATCAAGGCCGGCCAGGGCCGCCTGGTGCACATCTCGACCGTCGCCAGCCACTCCCCCGAGACGTTCTCGGGCGTGTACAGCTCTACCAAGGCCGGCGTCAACATGATGTCCAAGATGCTCGCCGCCGAGTGGGGCCCCTACGGCGTGCGCTCCAACTGCGTCGAGCCCTGCTTCGTCAAGACCCCGATGTCGGCCAATTTCTACGCCGACCCCGAGGTCGAGAAGAGCCGCAGCCGCCTAATCGCCACGCGTCGCATCGGCGAGGTCAGCGATATCGCCAACGCCGTCATGTTCCTGGCGTCCAAGCGCTCGGACTTTACCACCGGCGACGCCATCAAGGTCGACGGCGGCTTCTCCAACATGATGGGTGACCTCACCGCCAAGCCCGGCGGCCGTCGCGCCTATGCCGACAACTACCTCAAGAACAAGGGTGTCGAGCTCTGGTCCGATGAGTCCGGCGTCGCCAAGCCGACTGACCAGTAAACCAACCTGACAGGGAGGTCCCGCGGACACGCCCGCTCCTCCCCCGTATCGATCAGAAAGAGTCCAATGGCTTCCACCAACTCCAACAAGGGTCGCGCCGTCGTGCTTTCCGCCGCGTGCGTCACCATGTTCTTCATCAGCTCCATCGCGCTGTATTCCGTCGTGAGCAAGAACCTGCTCGCCGTCTACCCCGAGTGGTCCAGCGCTCTCACCTGGGCCTTCCCGGTCTTTCAGACCATCATGGCCGTGACGGGCATCTTCGCCGGCCGCATCTCCGATAAGATCGGCCCGCGCAACGTCGTAATCGCCGCCGCCGTGTGCTACGGCCTGGGCTGGTTCATGTCCGGCACCGTCACCGAGCCGTGGCAGTTCTACCTGTGGTTCTCGCTCGTCGCCGCTGTCGGCAACGGCCTGGGCTACAACCCGGCGCTCACCACCGGCCAAAAGTGGTTCATCGACAAGAAGGGTCTCGCCTCCGGCATCACCCTGGCCGCTTCGACCGCCGGTCCTGCCGTGCTGTCCCCGGTGCTCGCCTCGCTGCTCATCCCGAGCCTGGGCATCTTTGGCGCCCTTAAGGCGCTCGGCGTCATCTTCTTTGTGATGATCGCCGCCTCCGCCCTGTTCCTGAAGGCCCCCGAGGCCGGTTGGCTGCCCGAGGGCTTCGAGGCCCCCAAGGGCGGCGCACACGCCGGCACCTTCGGCGACCTCACCCCGGGCGAGATGGTCAAGACCCCGCGCTTCTGGGTCCTCATCGTCACCTTCGCCTTTGCCGCCACCGCGGGCACCCTGCTCGTGGGCAAGGTTGCCTCCATCGCTGCCGTCCAGCTCTTCGCCGACCCCACGAGCGCTGCGGCCGTCGCCCTCGGCGGCGTGGTGGTCTCCGTTAACACCTGCGCCAACCTGGTTGGACGTCTGTCCTTTGGCCAGATCATCGACAAGCTCGGCGCCTATAAGTCGCTGCTCATCAGCCTTGTCGTCACCATCGTCGCACTCGTCATCATGTCGATGAGCTTTACGCAGGGCATGTTCTTTGTGGCGCTCGCCCTGCTCGGCTTTAGCTTTGGCGCCCTGCTCGTCATCTACCCGCCGCTCACCGGTGGCGCCTTCGGCACCAGCAACATCGGCGTCAACTACGGCATCATGTTTTTGGGCTACGCCGCTTCCACCTGGATCAGCCAGCCCATCACCGCCGTGCTGTATCACACCGAGGCCGGCAGCGCCGCCTACCAGCAGTCCTTCTACGGCGCTATTGTGATCGCCGCCATCGCCGTCGTGCTCACCGTCTACATGATGGTCTCCGACAGCAAGAAGAAGTCCGCCTAGTTTTACCGATGCGACAAAGGGACAGCCCCTTTGTCGCATTTCACCGGTCACCAGTATTAAGGAGTCGAAATGTCTGAGCTCAACCCCGTCCGCATTGCCGTTATCGGCGCCGGCGCCATGGGCCGCAACCACATCCGCTTTGTCACCGAGGAGCCCGAGGCCGAGCTCGTCGCCATCGCCGACGCCTTTGAGGGCGCCCGCGCCACGGCCGAGGCCGCCGGCGTGCCGTTTTACACCGATCCCGCCCAGATGATGGACGAGGTCAAGCCCGAGGCCGTCATCATCGCCACGCCCAACGACCTGCACCTGGGCGTTGCTCGCGAGGCCGTGAAGCGCAATATCGTGCCGCTGGTCGAAAAGCCGATCTCCAACGATCTCGAGGATGCCCAGGCCTTCGCCGCCGAGGCCGAGACCGCCGGCGTGCCCGTGCTCGTGGGTCAGCACCGTCGCCACAACCCCTTCGTCAACAAGGCCAAGGAGATCATCGAGTCTGGTGAGCTGGGCAAGCTCACCGTGTCGAGCTTCCACTACATGATCTATAAGAATGACGAGTACTTCGATGTCGAGTGGCGCCGCAAGAAGGGTGCCGGCCCGATCCTGGTCAACCTGGTGCACGACGTCGACCTGCTCCGCTACCTGCTGGGCGAGCCCGTTGCCGTCCAGGGTATGCAGTCCAGCGCCGCCCGCGGTTTTGAGACCGAGGACTCCGCCGTGGTCAACGTCCGTTTTGCCGATGGCGCGCTCGCAAGCATGACCATCTCCGACGCCACCGCCAGCCCCTGGAACTGGGAGGCCACCGCTCGCGAGGATCCGCAGTACCGCCCCTTCGACGCCGACGCCTACTTTATCGGCGGCACCAAGGGTGCCCTTTCGCTGCCCCGCCTGCACCAGTTCTCCTACGACGGCGCCTCTAACTGGCACAAGCCGCTGCAGATGGAGATTCCGGCCGTCGACCCGGCACTGCCGCACAAGATGCAGCTCAAGCACTTTGTGAAGGTTGTCCGCCGCGAGGTCGAGCCCGTCGTGACCCCCGCCGATAACGTCAAGACGCTCACGCTTCTCAACGCCATCAAGGAGGCCGCCGAGACCGGCCAGCTCGTCGAGCTGTAATGCTTTAAGAGCGGCCGCGGTAGAAACCCCATGCCGAACCCCTCGGTCCGCCACAAATAAGCCCCTCTTCTTTGCCCCGCGAGCAGCCTCCTGGCCGCGGGGCATTTTTGCTACCTTGCCGACAATCTTTCTGGGGCAGGGGGCTATTTTGTACCTCGGCTTGATTCGTGCGCCACGAAATGGGCCTATCTACTACGTTTAACCGACCACTCTCAACCATACCGAATTTCGCGAAATAAAAACCGCAGGTAAACGGCTTGCCGATTTTCGGAAAACCCAGGCATGGTCGGCCCCTACGGGTAAAACGTAGTAGATAGGCCGTTTTCGTGACGCGGCCCCAAAACAGCCTTTTGGGACGGGTGGTATCCTTGGTAGCCCTGTGCTGCAAACGCACCTTAAACGCAAGGAGTCCCATGGATCTTATCGCCCAGCTCGCTCGCGAGCTCAACCTTAAGGCCGCCAACATCGAAGCGGCCGTCAAGCTCATCGACGAGGGCAACACCATTCCCTTTATCTCGCGCTACCGCAAGGAAGCCACGGGCGGCATGGACGACGTCGCCCTGCGCGCGCTCGACGAGCGCCTGTCCTACCTGCGCAATCTTGAGCAGCGTAAAGAGGACGTCATTCTGCTCATCGACGCCCAGGGCAAGCTCACGCCCGAACTCGAGCAGCAGATTCGCGAGGCCACGCAGCTCCAGCGCGTCGAGGACCTCTACAAGCCCTACCGCAAAAAGCGCATGACCCGCGCGCAGAAGGCCCGCGAGGCAGGCCTGGAGCCGCTTGCCAATATGATCATCATGCAGGCCTCGGCCAAGGGCAGCGCACTCGACACCGCCGCGGCATACGTCAACGAGGAGGCCGGCTTCGACACACCCGAGAAGGCGCTTGCCGGCGCCGCCGACATCGTGGCCGAGACGGTAGCCGAAGACCCCGAGAACGTCGCCGACCTGCGCGCCTTTACGCAAAACACCGCCGATATCGTCGTCGAGGCCACCGACCCCGCCGAGAAGACCCCCTATGAGCCGTACTACAACTATGACGAGCCGCTGCGCCGTATACCCAACCACCGCGTGCTGGCTATCGACCGCGGTGAGCGCGAGGGCAAGCTCCGTGTGCGCGTGAATGTCGACGGTGCTGCCGCTGCAGCGCGCCTGGGCAGCCGCTGGCCCCGTCGCCAAGGCGTCTTCGCTCCCGTCTTTGACGCCGCCATCGCTGACGGTTACAAGCGCCTCATGGCCCCCTCGCTGGAGCGCGAGGCCCGCGCCAAACTCACCGTTCGCGCCCAGACCGAGGCCATCAACGTCTTTGCCAAGAATCTCGAGGGCCTGCTCTCGGCGCGTCCCGTGCGCGGCGCCCGCGTGCTCGCGCTCGATCCGGGCTACCGCACCGGCTGCAAGGTCGCCGTCATGGACGAGACCGGCAAGCTACTCGACCACGGCGTGGTCTACCCCACCAAGCCGCGCCACGACGTCGCCGGCACCAAGCGCGAGCTCGCCCGCCTCGTCAAAAAGGACGGCGTCAACACCATCGTCATCGGCAACGGCACCGCCAGCCGCGAGACCGAGGAAGTCGTCTCGGAGTTCATTGCCGAGCAGGCGCCCAGCCTTCGCTACACCATCGTCAACGAGGCCGGCGCATCGGTGTACTCCGCCTCCGAGCTCGCCAGCCAGGAGTATCCCGATCTGGACGTCACCGTGCGTGGCGCCATGAGCCTGGGCCGCCGTCTACAGGACCCGCTGGCAGAGCTCGTCAAGATCCCGCCCCAGTCCATCGGCGTGGGCCAGTACCAGCACGACCTTGACCAGGCCGAGCTCTCGCGCACCCTGGGCCACGTGGTGGAAGACGTCGTCAACCGCGTGGGCGTCGACGTAAACACCGCGAGCGCAAGTCTGCTGGGATACGTATCGGGTATCACACCGAGCGTGGCCAAGAATATCGTGGCCTACCGCGAGGAAAACGGCGCCTTTACCGATCGCCGCCAGCTTAAGAAGGTCCCCAAGCTGGGACCCAAGGCATATCTCAACGCCGCGGGCTTTTTGCGCATTAGCGGCGGTAGGAACCCACTCGACGCGACAAGCGTCCACCCCGAGAGCTACGAGGTGGCCACGTCCGTCCTGGAACGCGCCGGCGTTAAAGCAAGCGAGCTCAGCCGCGGCGGCGTGCCCGACATCGAGCGCCGCCTGGGCAGCATCTCGGCGCTGGCAAGCGACCTGGACTGCGGCACCCTCACGCTCATCGACATCGTCAACGAGCTCAAAAAGCCCGGCCGCGACCCGCGCGACGACGCGCCCGAGGTGGTCTTTAGCCGCTCGGCGCTTTCCATCGACGACCTGGAGCCCGGTATGGAACTCAAGGGCACGGTGCGCAACGTCGTCGACTTTGGTGCCTTCGTCGACGTGGGCGTGCACCAGGACGGCCTCGTGCACATCTCCAAGCTTGCCAACCGCTTTATCAAGCACCCGAGCGATGTGGTGCGCGTCGGCGATACGGTAGAGGTGTGGGTGGAAAAGGTCGATCGCGACCGCAAAAAGATCTCCCTCACCATGGTGCAGGGAAAGTAACAGCAAAGGACGAACCACCGCTGCCCATCGTCGAACTTGCAAGTTTTCTCATCCAATGGGAAAACTTGCAGATACCGCAACAAAACTTTCACTTGCATATGGACGTTGAACTGCTAAACACTTTAGCCACGTTTATCAAGGCGTGAGCTGCGGGTTTTATCTTCTCGGCGAACGGTTTTGCAGATTTACCATTTTTATATCGACGCCCCAGCAGCAAAACGTTTTTGCCGATCATTGCGTTTGATTCCGTTCACGGAACAGAAGCAGCGCCTCGCCGGCTCGTTTTCACAATCGCTCCAAAGCAAAAAGCGGTGACGCCTCATTTGAGACGTCACCGCTTCCGTGTAGGAGCCGGTTATCGGAGCTCCGCCCGATTAGGGCTTAACGTATGCCTGGATTACTCTTCCTCAACGTGATTGATCACAGCGCCCTTGGTGTGGATGAAGTTGGGGACGAAGGCGACGACCAAAAGGACAGCGAGAATCGCGTAGACACCGGTGGTACCGAAGGCCTCGGCAGCGCGGCCGAGCGTAATACCAATGACGGAGAAATCGAAGTCGCCGAACGTAGTGTTCTTGAAGCCAAAGACGTCAAGAACGGGCAGGAGCAGAGCAGGGGCAAAGGTGATGAGCAGGCCGTTGACGAAAGCGCCAAGAGCTGCACCCTTGCGACCGCCCGTGGCATTGCCGTAGATGCCGGCAGTTGCGCCGCAGAAGAAGTGGGGAACCATGCCCGGGATGATGAAGATACCCAGGGTAGCGCCCACGATGAACATACCGACCACGCCACCGATAAAGGAAGCGACAAAGCCGAGGATGACGGCGGTGGGAGCATAGGGGAAGAAGACGGCGCAGTCGACGGCGGGGATGGCACCGGGAATCAGCTTGTTGGAGATGCCCTGGAAAGCCGGGACCAGGTCGGCGAGAATCATACGAACGCCGTTGTAGACGATAGTGACACCGACGGCGAAGGACAGGGCACAAGTCAGGGCATAGACGATCACATTGTCGCCGCCAGCGGTCTTGGTAACGACCGCAGGATCTGCGATGTAAGCGGCAAAAGCGGTAACCAGATAGAAGAAGGCCATGGTAAGAGCCGTGGAGATGGTGGTGTCGCGCAGGAAGGCGAACTTCTCGGGAACCTCAATCTTCTCGGTGCTGTTCTCCTCGGCATCCTTAGCAAAAAGCGTACCGACTGCAGCGGAGATGTAATAGGCGAGTGAACCGAAGTGGCCCATGGCGATTTCGTCGCCATCGGTAACCTTCTCGGTGAAACGCTGGCCAACGGCGGGAAGTATAGCGCTCACGAGGCCCAGGAACATACCGCCCACGATGACAAGCTGGACATCCTGGAAGCCAGATGCCTGCAGAACGGCAGACAGCAGGCAAGCCATGAACATGCTGTGATGGCCCGTCAGGAAGATGTACTTAAACTTGGTAAAGCGGGCAATGATAATGTTCACGACGTAGCCGAGAATCAAGATCATCATGGTCTGAACGCCAAGGACACTCTGAGCCATCGAAACGACGACCTCGTTGTTGGGCACGACGCCGGTGATGTGGAAACCGGTCTCGATGAAGGTACCCAGCGGAGCAAGGTTGTCCTGAACAACAGCGGCGCCGGCAGACAGCATGATGTAACCAAGAATGGGCTTCAGGGTTCCCGTCATCACCTTGTGGGCAGGGCGCTTAAGCGCGACAAGGCCCACAAAGGCAAACAGACCCATGATCCACGCTGGCTTGGTCAGAATCGATTGGATAAACTCAAGTATGGGAAGGATGGCTTGCATCTGCGCTTCCTTTCTCTCTAACGTGGGCGCGTTTCCCTCTTCCACAGGGAACCGCCCTTTTTCGTGCCGCTTTAGGCGTTCGCGGCAGCCGCCTTGATTGCCTCGAGGGCGTCTTCGCGGATCTTCTTCTTGTTCACATAGCTGCGAACGATCACAACGTTGCCGTGGAGCTCGGGGGCGAGCTCCTTAACGGTGATGAACAAATCCGGATTTGCGGAAGAAGCACCGTTCAGGTCCATAGACTCAACGTCGGCCTTGATGCCCTCCTCCTCGCAAAGCTCCTCGACTTTGCCAGCGAGCATCAGGCTGGACCCGATGCCGTTTCCGCATACGGTGATGATATGCATGGCAACCTTCCTCTCCTACACGTGACGGTTTTCCGTCTATCCAAAAACGGCGACGCATCGCCGTGCCATTAAGGCCTAAAAGAATGAACGCATGGTCTCCAAAACCTGCTCGGGCGTATCGCATGCGCTGAGCTTGGCAACGCAGTCCTCGTCCTCGAACATCTGCGAAAGCTCCGCCAAGCAGCCAAGATGAGCCTTGGGGTCGGGTGCGCAAATACCCACGAGCACGTGAACCGGATCGAAATCCTCGTGGCCAAACGCAACGGCAGGGTCAAGCGTGACGATACAGATTCCCGCTTCGCTCACATTGCCATCTGCCTGAGCGTGGGGCATGGCGATGCCCTCTTCCAAGACCATATAGGGGCCGAATTTGTGAACCGATGAAATCATGGCGTCAACATAGCTCTGGTCGCATTTGCCAGCGTCTACGAGCAACTTACCGCATGCCCTGATCGCTTCCTCCCAGTCGGAGGCCTCGACGTGGCAGGCAACAAGCTCGGGCTTAAGAAGATCGGTCAGCATGCTCGTCCCCTACTCCTCGGGCAGGATATGAAAACCAAGCGCCTGAACGTCGCGGGCAAAGCCCTTGACCGTATCAAGCGAGTACTCAAGCAAATCTTTCCCGAAATTCTTGCGCTTGGCAAGAATGGCATTGGGGACCGTAATGATCTGGCATCCAACGGACTCCGCCTGGAAGATATTGAGGACCTCGCGCGTAGACGCCCAGAGAACCTCGGCAGCAGGCTTAACGGCAGCCTTCTTTACGGACTCCGCCATGAGGGGCAGCGGATCGACGCCGGTATCGGCAATGCGACCGGCAAAGATGGACAGAATAGAGGGGGTCTCGGCAGAAACGGCATCGACGAACTCGTCGACCTGCTCGGGCGTGAAGATAGTGGTGACATTCACCTTGATGCCGTCGGCAGAAAGGCGCTTGACCAACGCGGCAGTGGACTCGCCCTTGGTGTTGAGTGCCGGGATCTTAACGTAGACGTTGTCTGCCCAGGTTGCAATCTCGCGGGCTTCGGCTTCCATACCAGCCTCGTCGTCGGCGAAAACCTCAAAAGAGACCGACACGTCGGTGATGTGCTCAAGAACCGTCTTGGCGAAAGCGCGATAATCGGTCACGCCACCGGCCTTCATAAGGGAAGGGTTGGTTGTGAAGCCCTGGACGTTACCGTTGTCGTGCATGTCAAGCATGCCCTCGAGGTTAGCGCCGTCGGCAAACACTTTGATCGCCATGTTCGGTCCTTTCTCACCTTGCATTATTGCTATCGAAAGCCTTTTTCTTTGTTTCAAAAGCTCTACGGTTTTCTTTTATAAACTATTTCAAAAGTTATCGAAAGCTCAATTGTCGACTTTCCGTGAACGGTCGAATATCGGGTGTGAACGTATCGCTTTTCGGCACCACCTTCAGAATGAGACTCTTTACAGCCCGTCTACGTGCGAGCTATCCGCTACATGTGAATTATGAACATGCCCTGACGCTCATTTTGTTCGTTCGATTTCGTCTTGTTCTTTTCATATCGATACGTTATATTTCGATTACGAAAGGCGTATCTTTTGTCTTTCGTTCAAAAGGAGCGGCATATGGCATCTACTTCAGACCTTTCACCGGCCGAGCGTCAGCGATTTATTATGAACTGGCTGGCCGAAAAGCCAAATATCTCGGTATCCGACATCGTTCGCCGTTTTTCGGTTTCGGAAGTCACCGCACGACACGACCTCGTCTCGCTGGAATCCGAAGGCAAGCTGCGTCGCGTACGCGGTGGAGCGGTATCGCTTTCTCGCTCCACCGCAATCTCGTATCCCGAGGAGCGCATCAATGTCCAAGTCGAGGCCAAGGAGGCCATCGCCGCAACCGCAGCAACTCTTGTTGATGGTGGCGATGTTCTGGTAATTGATATCGGCACCACAGGCTTTTACTTCGCTAAGGCCCTCATGGACAAGCGTGAGATCACCATTATCACCGGCGATCTTGCAATCGCGAACTATGCCAGCTTCAATCTCCCCAATGCTTCGGTAGTGCTGCTGGGCGGCTCCGTGCGCAAGGGTCACCTCTATCTCGCGGGCGCACTAACGCTCGACTGCATGAGCAAACTACATGCCGACAAGGCGTTTGTCAGTGCCGACGGATTCCACCCCGACCACGGTTTTACCGTCGAGCACGACTTCTCAGCCATGATCAAGCATATGTACCTGACCAACTCAAACCAGGGTTACATGATGGTTGACCAGGGAAAGTTCAACAAGACCAGTTTTTATCAGTCCGCGCAGATCGATGACCTCGATGGCATCATCGTTGATGGAGACGACGAGGGCATCATGACGGCGGCGATCGAGAGCAGTCGCAGTCATCCCAAGCTCTATATTGCAAAATAGCTCAAATGGCCGGGTCGCCCCCCACTGCGGGCGACCCGGCCATTTATTAAATCAACCCAAAGTGGCGCATGGCGGTGACAGTGCCGTCGTGTGCGACGTCGTCGGTCACGTAGTCGGCGACCGCCTTGACCTCGGGCATGGCGTTGCCCATGGCCACGGCCGTCTCGACAGCGGCGAGCATACCCAGGTCGTTGCCCGAATCGCCAAAGCCAAAGGTGCGCGCATTCCCCTCGCGGCCCAGATACGCCAGCGCTCGCGCCACGCCCACGCCCTTGTCAATGCCCTTGGGGCTCAGCTCGCG
>CAUADW010000043.1 GCA_958427895.1 uncultured Collinsella sp. | reverse complement strand
GACGCCCATCAGGAACACGGCGTCGTAGCCCTCGTCGGCGACCTTGTCGGCGAGCGCGGTCATCTTCTTGCCGGTCTCGTAGAGCGCCTTGCCGTCCTCGAGATAGCCCTCCTGGTCGAAATGCATGATCTCGATCTTCTCGGTTTCCTTCATTTGTCTCTCCTTTCTGGGGTTGTTTCCACATCCCCCATGCCAACGGGCATCAAAACCCGCTTACATTCCGTAACACTCAGCCGCTTTGGCCTTAAGCGCATTGACTGACTCTTCGTAGCCCTCTGCCTTGACCTCCATTTGCTTGGAGACAGCATCGAGATACGGGTGAACGTCCCATGACTTCAGACGCTCGGCGATTATTGCCGCAATCGTCTGGAAGAACACGAGATTGGGAATTGCGCTGAGCAGCGGAGCCACCTGAGGCACCACAACCTCGTGAGCCCCACCCTTGGGATGGGCCGTGAGCAGCACCGTTTTTGTCGTAACGTTCGATAGCGCATCGGCGATATTCGCAAGACGCTCCGACCCCTGCGGATCGTCGACAATAAACACCAGATAGCCCGGAACGATCTGCATCTCGGGACCGTGGACGAACTCCTCGCCTTCGTGATGCATGGCAGGAATCTTGATGGTCTCGCTCAGCTTGAGCGCTGCCTCCTCGGCAACACCATAGTTGGGGCCGTTGCCGACGACCATAGCGGGCACGTGCTCAGAAAGCTCGAGCATGTGGTCTTGAACATATGCCTCGGCTGTCTCGCACATGGTGGCGTTGGCTCGAATGGCCTCGCGCAGGTCGTCAAGACGCTGGGAAACGCCCTTGGCGTCAATCGTTCCGCGCGCCTGACCGCTGTAAATACCAAAGAGCACCAGGTACTCAACGAGAACCTCAACGCCCAAGGTCACAAAGTCCACCGACTCGACGCCCACGCCGTAGTCAAGAACGATGTCAGTGTGCTCCTTGATGGGAGCCTCGACATTTGCCGTGAGCGCAACCGCAGGCATATCGTGCGCGCGCATGTAATCGAGCGCCGCAATCGTATTGGTCGAATAGCCGCTCTGAGAGACGGCGATGTTGAGCGCATGCTGCGGATAGATGTGCTCAAAATCGACGAAGGCCTCGGGCGTCACAACGGATACCTGCATCTGCAGCGCGTCTTGCAGGTAATCGCGGGCGCAATCGGCGGCATGGCGCGACGAACCCGAAGCAACGATGCGCAGTGCGTTAAAAGAACCAGACTGGAAAATATCAACGAGCTGCGCTACCAACTCAGACGAACACTCGAGGTTCTCTCCCATACGCACATGGGCGAGTTGAACGTAATCGAGCATCTTCATCGTCTCACCTCCCAACAAATCATTAGTATTTGATACCAATCACGATTACAGGTTACGGCTTTTTGATACCTCTTTGTCGATTAATTTATTCCCTTCGGTGAACGGTCGATTTTGAGCCCTGTAAGGTTGTATATACAGCTGGCTCAACGGTCAGGATCGTTTAGTTTTCCCAGCCGTTATACAAAAACACCAGCTAGTACGTATAGGTGTATCCACCCGCATTGCCGCGGTTAAATGACTTGACGTACTCAATTGCTTGGCCACTCGCGTCGTAACTCACGCACTCCAGCAGCAGGGCAAGGTCACCTTGCTCCAACCCAAGCAGACCGGCGTCTCGTGCGCCCAGCGATTCGATATCGAGCTTTTCCTGTGCCATGACCGGCTTTCGACCCAACATCTCATAGGTCTCGTACAGACTGAACACCGACACGTCGATTTCTTCGATGGTCGGGAACAGCAGACAGGGGATCAGCGCCATCTCAATCGATACGGGATCGCCGTTAATGCAGTTCAGACGTCGAATGGAATAGAGCAGGTCGTCCTCGGCAATGCCAAATAGGTCAGCGTAGTATGGCCCCGCATAACGCTTGGAGCGCGCCAGAATGCGGACGGACGGTTCGCCGCCCGAGGCGCGAACCG
This sequence comes from uncultured Collinsella sp., assembly GCA_958427895.1. Taxonomy (GTDB): domain Bacteria; phylum Actinomycetota; class Coriobacteriia; order Coriobacteriales; family Coriobacteriaceae; genus Collinsella. Next base: position 11,494 of record CAUADW010000043.1, on the reverse strand, counting down.
ATTCACGGAAGCCGCTCGTACGCTCAAACGCAACGGGCACCTTCTGTGCCACGAAGGCACCCTTTCCGCGGACACGGCGAATCTGGCCGCGACGAACTAGCTCGTCCACGGCGCTCCGGATAGTCAGGCGTGTCGTGCCAAACTCCTCGGCAAGCTCATTTTCGGACGGAATCATCGAACCCGTGGGGTATATTCCGCGCTCGATACGCTCCTCAATGCGACGTCGAATGCGTATATAAACCGGGGTGGCATCTACTGTTTCAGCCATTGTTCACCTGCCACGCTCCTCATGCCGTTCTTTTCGCCGTTGTCGGCAAAGCGGAACTTTGTGGGCAAAATCACCGATTTACAATGCTCCACAAAACGCATGTCCTTATCAAATTCGATCGTGCTCTCATAGAACACCGGCGTTCCCTCTTCTTGCTGGAGCAGCTCGGCCTCTTCGGCGTTCAAGCGCGAGATGGAGATATGCTCACGTCCATGCTCAACGCGCACGCCACCTTCTTTGAGCAAAACATCGTAAAGGCTCTCACACTCAAAATCGTGCTCGGGAAGCGATGGGCACAGGGACAGGTTAACGTGAGCGGTCTCGATTGACGCCGGCTCGCCCTCGATAAGTCGAACGCGCTGCATGCGGAGCAAGGGAGCGCCTACAGCCACCCCAAGCTTGTCGGCAAGCGCCTCATCCGCCTCGATAGTCCCGGTGGAAACCAGACGAGAAGAGGGGTGCAGGCCGGCAGTCCGCACAGCATCGGAAAAGTTATACGTTTCCTGGAAGATGTTCAGCGGCTTGGGAGGACAAACATACGTGCCCGATCCGCGACGGCTCTCGAGCGTTCCACACGAGATAAGCCGCGTGATACCGGCACGCAACGCCGTACGCGAAACGCCAATCTCTTCGCACAGCACGCGCTCGGCCGGCAGGCGATCGCCGCCGGCAAGCTGATGGTGCTGGATATACCAAAGAATTCCCTCAACAGCACGATCTTTGGGGGGGATTGCATAAGATTCGCCTGCCATTGCACAGACTCCTCATTCAGACACGTATGCCGCCAAAATTAGGCCAGCCCTCCCATGGCATCAAATTCGGCCTTGATCTTCTCGGCGACATTCCGATACGACTTATATAGGCTTGAATCGCGTTTGACTTCGTCGGTCATAACGGGAATCTCTAATTTGGAAACCTCGTCTTTTCCCGTCTGAACCGCCACAACAACGCCCATACCAAGACACATATTACGCTTGGCAGCGTTTATTTTCGCCGCCTTGGCAGGATTTGCCAGGATACGCTGGGCAAATTCCTGTTTTGAAGCCACTTCCTCGGCCTCCGGATTGCCCGCCTCGGCTACTTCGCACTGCAACACGTCCGCATAGTCAAAAATCTTCGGCTCGCCACCGCGTTGATGCACAGCCCACTTGCGGCGCGTGGCATCCTGGTAGATAGCCGGCAAAAACGTAAACCGCGGCGGGTCCAAAATCGTATCCGTGATGGTAAACACATCGGGATCAAAGGCATCCTGCGGGTTTTTCTTCTTGAACAGCCCCATATCAGCCTCCCGTACTAGCATTAAACAACTCATGCTGAATATAGCACCAATTTCAAGCCACTGCTTTATCGCATCGGTGCGCGGCGTCTATGGCTCGCCCAGCGGAAGAGTTCACGGACGAGGGCCGGGGTGCCTGCCTTGTTTTGAGAAGTGGGCTCCGCGAACTTCTCAAAACAAGGCAGGCACCCCGGCCCCGCCGGCAAATAGCGGACACTCCGCATGCAATCTATGCAAACAAACAAGTACGTTTAGCTACATTCGGTAAGTTCGAGAACGCTGTCCTTAACGATAAGCGCCGGCTCCAGAACGACCTCTTCGGCACGCCTGCCGCCCCTACCGGCAAGGCGCTTGGACATGCAGCCAAAAGCATGCTCCGCGAGGACACCAGGATCCTGCTCGATCGCGGTCAGCGCCGGCTCAAAGAGAACGTCGGCCGCCGAGTTGTCATAGCTTACGACCGAGATATCGCCTGGGATGCTCTTCCCCATCTCGTGCAAGCGCTTGAGCAAACCGAGGGCAATGTTATCCGAGCTTGCGAACACGGCGGTGGCGTCAGTTGCGAGCACTGCCTCCGAGGCCTCATATGCGCTCGGAATGTAGTACTCGCTCTCGAACTCCAAGCGCGCATCGATGGGCAGCCCCACCTCGCGCAGCGCACGCTCGTAGCCGGCAAGACGTTTACGACCCGTATTGGAACGGCGCGCATTAACCAAGCAGGCAATGCGACGGTGGCCCTGCTCGATTAGATAGCGGGTGGCCATATAGCCGCCCATCTCGTGGTCGAACATCACCTTGTCGCACTCGAGTCCCTCAATGGCACGGTCAACCATCACGGCCGGAATGGGGAGATGACTGACTTCTTCGCGCAAGGCGCGGTCGTCCGAGAACTCGTCGCCCACGACCAAGAACACACCGTCGACGCCGCGCGTCACCAGCTGGCGCAGCAGCTCCAGATCGTCGTCGGCACTTCCGCCCGAGCTGGTAATAAAGAGCGCATAGCCGTCCTCGCGGCAGCGCTTTTCCAAGCTGCCGGCAAGCGAGGCAAAAAAGCGGCTCTCGATGTTAGGGACGATAAGGCCCAGCGTGCGCGACTCGCGCATGACCAGGCTACGCGCAATCTGGTTGGGAACATAGTGGTTGCGCGCCGCGACCTCTTTGATGAGCTTGCGGTTTTCTTCCGAGATGCGACAGGGCCGATTATTGAGCACAAGCGAGACCGACGAGGGGGAAAGCCCCACCTCCTGGGCGATCTGCTTGAGGGTGACTTTGTTGGCCATCTCGCTCCTTCCGGGTTTACGCGCAATCTCTTGAAAGTATAGCGACTACCCCTCTACCTCGGTGATAAACACTTTACCAATCCGGTAGACGGCTGTTTTATCGCCGCCAGCGCACCAAATCCGTCCGGGTGGGGTATATTGCAATCGATTGATGACAACGACCACCAAAAGGCGGATATTCGTATGCACGAGAACGACTTTTTTAACGAGGACCTGCTGTGCGCACTTGCTGGCGTTGCCGGCGAGGACAACGTGTTGATGAGCGAGCCCATGCGCGAGCACACCACGTTTAAGATCGGCGGCCCGGCCGACGTCTTTGTCACGCCCGATACTGAGCAGGGCCTCGTCGCCACGCTCGATACCTGCTATCGCTGCGACCTGCCGCTTACCATCGTGGGCAACGGCTCCGACCTGCTCGTCGGCGACAAGGGCATCCGTGGCGTCGTCGTGGCGCTGGGCGAAGGCCTCTCCGACATTACGGTCGACGGCACGCACGTCACGGCGGCGGCCGGCGCCTTGCTTTCCGATGTCGCCGCGGCGGCAGCCGAGGCCGGTCTCACCGGCATGGAGCCCATCTCGGGCATCCCCGGATCGGTCGGCGGCGCCTGCTACATGAACGCCGGTGCCTACGGTGCCTGCATGGCCGATGTGCTGGAGTCCGTGCGCGTCTACAAACCCGCTCGCCAGCTCGACGACGGCACCCGCGGCAGCGGCAATATCATCGAGTTCGATGTCGACGAGCTCAACCTGGGTTATCGAAAGAGCCGCATCGCCGATGACGGCTTTATCGTGCTTTCGGCCACCTTCAATCTCGCCCCGGGCAACGCCGCGATGATCAAGGCCGACATGGACGACTACCGCCAGCGCCGCGAGGACAAGCAGCCGCTCGACATGCCGAGTGCCGGCTCCACTTTCAAGCGCCCCGAGGGTTACTTTGCCGGCAAACTCATCATGGATGCCGGCCTGCGAGGACACGCCGTTGGCGGCGCGCAGGTGAGCGAGAAGCACTGCGGCTTCATCGTCAACGCCGACCACGCCACCGCCGCCGATGTCGACGAACTCATCCGCCACATCCAGGCAACCGTCAAAGACCAATTCAACGTAGACCTAGAACCCGAAGTCCACCGAGTAGGCGAATTCCTTTAACAAAGAAGGCCCCTTTCGGGGCCTTCGCCATATTTATTCAGATAACCCAGTCCGGTGTGTCGCGCCCCGAACCCGGAAGGTCCGGGACCGCGGGCGAGGCATAAGGTTGGTCGCGAGTTCCGCACGCAAAGAAGGCCACTTAATGTGGCCTTCGTCTTGCGCAGGACTGTAGAGCAGGCAACCTTATGCCTCGCCCGCGGTCCCGGACCAACTTACTTCAAACCGCAGCTACGACAGCGCAATACCGCCAAGCCAGCCCCAACGCACGCCAGAGCCAGTGCCATAGAAGCTAATAAACGAATCGAGCGACTTAGACGTAATGGCACCCTCGTTGCTCATAACGATGCCGCCGCCAACGTAGATACCCACATGACCGTAGATAAGGCCCGGAGCACCCGTGCCGCTATGCGATGAGTCGGCCACGATCATGCCCACCTGCAGCGCCGAGCGGTCGGAGCTATAGCACCAGGCGTTAAACATGTCGCACGCATTGCCTCCAAAGTAGCCAACGCCGGCGTTACGGAAGACATTGGTGACCCACGCCGCGCACCAGTTCTGACCCGGCGAAGGCGTGGAGTAGCACGCGTTGACGACAGCCTGCTGCTTGCCCGAGCCGGCATTCTGCTGCGGAGTTCCGGGCGCGTACGATCCACCACCCGAGCTCGAACCACCCGAGTAGGAATTGTTCTTGTTCGCGGCAGCCGCGGCAGCGGCAGCCTTCCTAGCGGCCTCCTCAGCCTGGGCGGCAGCGAGGATCTCGGAATCGCGCTGAGCCATGAGCTCCTTGACGTCGTCGGAAAGACCGTTCAGCACGGTCTGGACTTCTTGCTGCTTGGCCTGCATGTCCTGCATCTGGGCAGTCTGCTGGTCCTTGAGCTTCTCTAAGTCGGCCTTCTGCGACTCGAGCTCGGTCTTTTGCGCATCGAGCTCTTCCTGGATGGTCTGAATGTCCTCGATGGCGTCGCGGTCGCTCTTGTTGATCTTCTCAACGTAATGCGCGTTGGCGACGAGTTCCTCAAACGAGCCAGAGGCCAGCAGCAGCGACAGGATGTTCGTGCCGCCGGACTTGTAGCTGGCGGCCACGCGATCGGAAAGGTCGTTGCGCTTCTTCTTGAGCTCGGCCTTCTTTTCATCGATCTGGGCCTGCGTGTCGTCAATCTTGCCCTGGACATTCTCGATGTCGTTGAGGGTCTGGGCATTCTTGTTGGCCAGCGCCGCATACTCATTTGCGATGCTGTCGAGCTGGGCCTGAACCTCGTCGAGCTGGGCCTGGGCGGCATTCAGTTTATCGGTGGTTTCTTTGGAAGCCTCCGCCGCATGGGCGCGAGCGGGCAGGCCAAAAAGAACTGCCGCAGAAGCGGCGCCGAACAGGGCCTTGAGGGCAGTGCGGCGCGAGAGCTCCTGGGAAAGGATGGAATCGCTGTTTGGTGACATATGTACTCCGTTACATGTTTATTTATATGTCGCTCAACTCATACATATTAGCGTACATATGGCGCGTCCCAACGATTTCCACGAACGGCAGGAAACTACAAGGTCAGCGGCTCGTAAGCAAATGCCAAAGATCAGGTTATGCGTACGCAAGCTCTTCTATGAGTACGTTAGCACAATCCTCTGCTTTTCCCACAGCGCACGATTTGGGCATCCCCGCCTGCGCTATACTCCCCTGAAGAAGTGTTCCTGATTCGATAGGAGACTACATGTCCAAAGCACTCGACCCCAAAGACACCTGCGTCCTCGTTACCGGTGGCGCCGGCTTTATCGGCTCGCACACCGTCGTTCAGCTGCTCGAAGGTGGCTACCAGGTCGTCATCGTCGATGATCTTTCCAACTCCAGCTCCGTCGCCGTCGACCGCGTCAAGACCATCGTGGGCGACGAGGCCGCCAAGAACCTCACCTTCTACGAGGCCAACGTGCTCGACCGCGACGCGATGAACAAGATCTTCGATACCCATCAGATCGACCGCGTCATCCACTTTGCCGGCTTTAAGGCCGTCGGCGAGTCGGTGAGCAAGCCCGTCGAGTACTACCACAACAACATCGAGAACACCCTGGTGCTCATCGACGTCATGCGCAACCATGGCTGCAAGTCTATCATCTTCTCGAGCTCCTCGACCGTCTACGGCGACCCGGACAATCCGCCCGTCACCGAGGAAGATCCTAAGAAGCCCGCGACCAACCCCTATGGTTGGACCAAGTGGATGATCGAGCAGATCCTTATGGACGTCCACACCGCCGACCCCGAGTGGGACGTCGTGCTGCTCCGTTACTTCAACCCCATCGGCGCTCATCCGTCGGGCCTGATCGGCGAGGACCCCAAGGGCATCCCCAACAACCTGGTGCCCTATGTCGCCCAGGTCGCCGTGGGCAAGCTCGAGGCCGTTCAGGTCTTTGGCAACGACTACCCCACCCCCGACGGCACCGGCGTGCGCGACTACATCCACGTGTGCGATCTGGCCTCTGGTCACGTTGCCGCCCTTAACTGGATGAACGGCAAAACCGGCGTCGAGATCTTTAACCTGGGCACCGGCACCGGCACCTCGGTACTCGAGGTCGTCGCCGCCTTCTCCAAGGCTTGTGGCAAGGAGCTGCCCTACGTGATCCGCGAGCGCCGCGCCGGCGACATCGCTGCCAACTGGTGCGATGCCTCCAAGGCCGAGCGCATGATGGGCTGGAAGGCCCAATACGACATCGCGGACATGTGCCGCGATAGCTGGAACTGGCAGAGCCACAACCCCAACGGCTTCGCCGACGCCGAGTAGCAAAAACCTACATACCGCTCTTGCCCCGATCTCACGTTGTGAGGTCGGGGCTTTTTCATGGCATGTAACCATTCGCCGAAAATCGACCAACTTTTTTATCTTGCCTGTACATGTTTAAACAACATGTTTTACAATAGGCGTATCGAATCAGAACATCGGAGGCGGACTGCACACCCATCGGCAGGCCGACCCCACAACAAGAAGGTTGGTGAGCGCATTCATGGAGCGTGCAAGCGGCGTCCTCATGCCCGTCTCATCTCTGCCCGGACCATACGGAATCGGCGGCTTTGGCTGGAATGCCTACGACTTCGTCGATTTTCTCGCCTCGTGCAAACAACATTACTGGCAGATTCTGCCCCTTACGACGACCAGCTATGGCGATTCGCCCTATCAGTCGTTCTCGGCCCGCGCAGGCAACCCCAACTTTATCGACTTTGCTGAGCTTATCGAGGCAGGGTATCTGGAGCAGCGCGATATCGATGGCGTGTATCTGGGATCCGACCCCAGCAATGTCGACTACGGTGCCATCTTTGGTGGCCGCCGTCAGATTCTCGACCGAGCCGCCGAGCGCTTTGCAGCCGACAAGCCGGCCGATTTCGATGACTTTATCCAGGCCAACGAGGACTGGCTCATCCCCTACTGTGAGTTTATGACCGTCAAAGAAGAGTGCGGTCTCAAGGCGTTTTGGGAGTGGCCCGCGGAGCTCCGCACCCGCGGCGAGGCTTCCGCCAAGGTCTGCGCCGGCCATCCGGCGCGTATGCTCTACCACCAGATGACGCAGTACTTCTTCGATCGCCAGTGGAGCCGCCTCAAGGCCTATGCCAACGAGCGCGACATTCTCATCATCGGCGACCTGCCCATCTATGTCTCGCGTGACTCCGTCGAGATGTGGGCGACACCTGAGCTCTTTAAGATCGACGCCGCCGGCAATCCCGTGAGCGTCGCCGGCACGCCGCCCGACCAGTTCTCGGCCACCGGCCAGTACTGGGGCAACCCCATCTACGACTGGGACGCCATGGAGTCCGACGGCTTCTCCTGGTGGGAGGGCCGCATTCGCGCCGCCCTCGACATGTACGATGTCATCCGCCTGGATCACTTCCGCGGCTTCGAGGCCTATTGGGAGGTGCCGTTCTCCTCACCCGATTCGTCCTACGGTTCGTGGACGCAGGGGCCCGGCCTCAAGTTCTTCAAGACGCTCGAGGAAAAGCTCGGCACGCTGCCCATCATCGCCGAGGACCTGGGCTTCCTCACCCCCGGCGTCATCGACATGCGCGACAACTCGGGCTTCCCCGGCATGAAGATCCTGCAGTTTGCCTTTGAGGGCACCAACTCGTACTACCTGCCGCATAACTACATCGCCAACACCGTCGCCTATGTGGGCACCCACGACAACGAGACGGCGCGCGGTTGGTTTGAGGGAACGGCCACCCCGCGTCAGCGCGAGCAGGCAGCCCTGTACACCCATCAGCAGGCCGGCGAACCCATGGCAGATGCACTCAACCGCACCATCGCCGCCAGCGTGAGCGACACGTGCATCTACACCATGCAGGACCTGCTCAACTTGGGCAACGAGGCGCGCATCAACACCCCTGCCACGCTGGGCGGCAACTGGACCTGGCGCATGCTCGACGGCGCCATCACCCGCGAGCTCGAGCACAAACTCACCGACTGGACCGAGACCTACTTCCGCATCCCGTCGGAAGCCGAAATCGAGCTTCCTCAATAGGAGCTACCGCGCCCAACCCCTCCCCACCGTGCGGACGCGCTTGCTTTTCCCGCGCGAGGCCACCCCAATCCCCTCGCGCGGGCTTCTTATGAATTGCAGACATGAAACAACCCATCACAGGAGAAAACATGCCCCAAATTAACCTCATGGAACTCGCCGAGCAGTCTTTTGGCACCTCGCTCGAGCAGCTCGACGACCGTCGCATTTACAAGCTGCTGGTCAAACTCGTGCAGGAGCGCTCCGCCGCCCGCCCACTCAACAACGGCAAGAAAAAGCTCTATTACATTTCCGCCGAATTTTTGATCGGCAAGCTGCTCATCAACAACATGATTGACCTTGGCATCTACGACGAGGTTAAGGACCAGCTCACCGCCGCAGGCCACGACCTCAACAAGATCGAGGAGTTCGAGGTCGAGCCGTCGCTCGGCAACGGCGGCCTGGGCCGCCTGGCCGCGTGCTTCCTGGATTCCATCGCCACGCTGGGCTTGACCGGCGATGGCGTGGGCCTCAACTATCACTACGGTCTGTTCCGTCAGCGCTTTGTCGACAACCAGCAGAAGGCCGTCCCCGACGAGTGGCTCGGTGAGCAGGACATCCTAGTCGACGATGACCGCTCCTACACCGTCGAGTTCGGCGATTTTGTCGTTACTTCCAAGCTCGTCAACATCGATGTGCCCGGTTACGGCCAGCCCACCAAGAACCGCCTGCGCCTGTTCGACCTGGCGAGCGTCGACGACGGCCTGGTCCCCGGCAGCTCCATCGACTTCGACAAGACCGAGATCGCCAAGAACCTCACCTTGTTCCTCTACCCCGACGATTCCGACGAGCAGGGCCGCCTACTTCGCATCTATCAGGAGTACTTCATGGTGAGCAACGCCGCCCAGCTCCTGATCGACGAGGCCGTCGAGCGCGGCAGCAACCTGCACGATCTGGCCGACTACGCCGTGGTCCAAATTAACGACACGCACCCCACCATGGTCATCCCCGAGCTCATTCGCTTGCTCACCACCGAGCATGGCATCGAGTTTGACGAGGCCGTGACCATCGTACGCTCCATGGTCGCCTACACTAACCACACAATTCTTGCCGAGGCGCTCGAGAAGTGGCCGCTCGCCAGCCTGCAGAAGGTCTCCCCTGCCATCGCCGACATTATCGTCAAGCTCGATGAGATCGCGAAGGCCGAGCACGATGACCCGCGCGTCGCCATCATCGACGAACACGATACCGTCCACATGGCCCACATGGACATCCACTTTGGCTTCTCCATCAACGGCGTAGCCGCCCTCCACACCAAGATCCTGGAGGACACCGAGCTTCATCCGTTCTACGAGATCTATCCCAAGAAGTTCTCCAACAAGACCAACGGCATCACCTTCCGCCGCTGGATCCATGGGGCCAACCCCGCGCTCGCCAGCCTGCTCGACGATGTGATCGGCACCGACTGGCGCAGCACCGGCGATCTGAGCAAACTCGCCAAGTTCGCCGACGACAAGGACGTTCTTGAGCGCCTGGTCGCCACCAAGGTCGAGGCCAAGGCCATCATGCGCCAGTTCATGGCGCTCGAGCAGGGCGTGACCATTCCCTCCAACGCCATCATCGACGTCCAGGTCAAGCGCATCCACGAGTACAAGCGCCAGCAGATGCTCGCGCTCTACATCATCTGGAAGTACCTCGATATCAAGAACGGCAACAGACCTAAGCACCCCGTCACCATCATCTTTGGCGGCAAGGCGGCGCCTGCCTACACTATCGCGCAGGACATCATCCATCTGATCTTGACGCTGTCGCAGTGGATTGCAAACGACCCCGACGTGGCTCCCTACCTGCAGGTTGTCATGATCGAGAACTACAACGTCACCGCCGCCGAGCGCGTGATCCCCGCCGCTGACATCTCCGAGCAGATCAGCCTGGCCTCCAAGGAGGCGAGCGGCACCTCCAACATGAAGTTCATGCTCAACGGCGCCCTAACCCTGTGCACGCTCGACGGTGCCAACGTGGAGATTGCCGAGCTCGTGGGCGACGAGAACATCTACACCTTTGGTGCCTCGTCCAAACAGGTCGAGCAGCTCTATGCCGACGGCACCTATGACGCCGGTGTGCTCTACCGCAAGCCCGGCATTAAACTGCTGGTGGACTTCATCACCAACCCCGCCTTTATGGCGACCGGCAATGCCGAGCGCCTGCAGCGCCTGCACGATGACATTAAGGGCAAGGACTGGTTTATGGCCCTGCTCGACATTGAGGAGTACATCCAGACCAAGGAGCGCGTGCTGGCCGACTACGAGGACCAGGACGCCTGGATGCGCAAGACGCTCATCAATATCGCCAACGCCGGCACCTTCTCGTCCGACCGCACCATCTCCCAGTACAACGACGAGATCTGGCACCTGAACTAATTTCGCTTCCCTTACCCATCCTCTTGAAAAACGGAGTCGTGGCGACACGGCTCCGTTTTTTGTGTCCCTGTGTTGCCCGTGGCCTGCCTCGACCAAAAATCTCGACCTGTAACATCTAGCCGACATAATTGGGTCTACCTGTTATAGATCAAGACAAACAGATTCCTCCGTTAAATTCATCTCGATCTGTAACAGGTAGACCCAATTTGGCCCTCCTCCTGTTACAGATCAAGACAAACTGACAGATGAACGGTCCCAACACAAAGAAAGGCTCCCCTCTCGCCCAGTGGACGGGAGGGGAGCCTTATATGTGACCGCGGCAAAAGGATGGCAATACCGCAGTCGCCCAAAGGGAGGGCCTGGATGCACCGGGCCTAGATAAGGTTCTTGCCAGAGACCTTATCGAAGAGGTGGGTCGCGTTCTTCTCGAACTTGAACCAGATGGTGTCGCCCGCCTTGAGCGCACCCTTGGCCTCAAGGTCGACAACGGGAATGATCAAGACGAATTGGCCGTCGGGAGCGGTCACGTGGACATGCTCGGTCGAACCCATGAGCTCGGTCACCTCGACGGTACCCTGGAGCGCGCCCTCCTCGTCCTTGTCGGCAAGCAGAATCTGCTCGGGGCGCACGCCGGCCGTGA
>CAUADW010000042.1 GCA_958427895.1 uncultured Collinsella sp. | reverse complement strand
ACGGAAAGCACATTAAGTGCTTTCCTTTGCGTGCGGAACTCGCGACAAACTTAATATATTTCGCCGCCCCTCTGCCAAGCTCGGGAGACGACACGTTGATGTCTGCTTAACTCTGCTCGCTCAGCTAATTTCTTTGTTGGGGGTCCACTATTTGCTGGAGGGTGAACTTGCATTGCATTGGCGCGCCTTCTGCTCGTGGCTTTGCTTCGTCAAAATCGAAGACCATAATGGCGCAGTTGGGGAGTTTTGCTGGGAGCTCGAAGCCCTCTGGGGCTACAGCCTTGATGAATTGGCGGCTGGCGCTGCCGTGGCTTACTGCTAGGAGGGTTTCGATGCCCTCGGCGCCCATGAGATTGGTGAGGGTGTCTACCATGCGCTCTTGCAGTGCCTGGCTTCCTTCTCCTCCGAAGGGGACCAGGTCCTCGCCCGGATCCCAGACGTCGGTGGGAAGGGCGTCGTGGGGGCCTTCTTCGAAGGAGCCGTAGCAGCGCTCGATGATGCCTTCGCAGGGTTCGACTGCTGCGTCCGGGCCGAGGAGCTCGCATGCAACGAGACTAGCGGTGTCCATGGCTCGGCCTAAGGGTGATGAGACCACTTTGTCGGGAACGACGTTGTGGGCTTTGAGCCATGCGGCTGCCATCCCGGCTTGCTGACGGCCCAAATCGGTGAGCGGTGAATCGCAGCGACCCTGGACGAGCTTTTTAACGTTGAATTCTGTCTGGCCGTGGCGGAGTAGATACAGCCTCTTCATATTCTCCCCTTCTGTATAACCTGCTTTGCCGGCACAGCCCTACTCGTGGGTATGCCCTACGTAGTCTTCGTCGATCGTAATCTTGGCAATCGACTTGGGATATTCCGATTCGACCCGTTGTGCCAGCTCGTGCTTTACGTCTTCGGCACTCATCTGCAGATCCGAGGGACGCACGCAGTCAAAGATCACGTTGGTGTGCGTAGGACCCGGCACACAGCGCAGGTCATGAATCGAAAGGCGGCTATCGATTTGTTGAGCCATGGCGTTAATGCGCAAACGCATGCTTGCCACCTTGGGATCGTCGGTCACGATGGGATCGTAATGGAGCGTGACGATCATGCCGTCCTCGTTCCTAAACGCCTGCTCGATGTTATCGAGCGTGTCGTGACTTTCCAGCGGGCTGGCCTCAGCCGCCATCTCGGCGTGAGCGCTTGCGAACTTCCTGCCCGGGCCGTAGTCGTGAACCATCAGATCGTGAACGCCCAAAACGCCGGGATAGCTCATGATCTTGTCTCGAATGTGCTTGACCAGCTTAGGATCGGGCGTCTGCCCCAAAAGTGGGCTCACCGTATCCTGGATGAGTTCAAAGCCGCTCCAGCCAATATAGGCGCCAACAGCAAGGCCGACCCATGCGTCAAGATTGATGTGCGTCACCTGCGAAACAATTGCGCACGCCAGCACGGCGCCCGTGGCAAGGACATCGTTCTTGGAATCCTGCGCAGTCGCATGCAGCGTCTCGGACTCAATGCGATCACCGAGCTTTTGGTTGAGGGCCGCCATCCAAAGCTTTACGACCATCGAAAGCACTAGAACTGCCACCAGGGCAAGCGAGAACTCGACAGGTTCGGGGTGGATGACGCGCTCAACCGAGGACTTCACCAGTTCAACGCCAATCAGCAGCACGAGCGCCGCCACGACCAATCCCGAGAGATACTCGTAGCGACCGTGGCCGTAAGGATGCTCGGGGTCGGCCGGCTTGCTCGCCAGCTTAAAGCCCAGCACGCTCACGATATTCGAGCTGGCATCGGACAGGTTGTTCATGGCATCCGCCACAATCGAAACCGATCCCGACAGCACGCCAATTGCGCCCTTCGCAGCACAAAGCGCAACATTGGCGACAATACACACCATGCCCGCTAACGTGCCCACACGCGCACGATCGCCCTGCGCGCGCTTAACTATCCACTCGACCATCTGCATCCGCCCCCACGGTACTACCTATATATCTATTGCTCAAACGGATTGTAGTGTAGCCACTTTGTCTCCCAGATACAAAGAGGCCGCAACCCACACGGGTCACGGCCTTGGAATGTGACAAAGGAATCGTCCTTTTGTCGCACAGGTTTATGCGCTTACTTCAGCAGCGCTCGCCACCGTTTCGGGCGAATCGGCTCCGTTCCCCGTCGCCCGTCCCTTCGCCGGCACCACGCCAAAACAGTAGCTCAGCGCCGCAGACACCGCAAATGCCGTGCCACCGGCAACGCAGCACCACAGTAGGTTCGAAATGCCGCCCGTGGCAAAGCCAATGACCATGAGGACATTCGTCATGCCGATGGTATAGGCCGTAACGTGGCCCACGGCCGCAACAAGGCCTCCGACGGCGCCGCCAATGGCCATGCACGTCAGGCACCTGCCATATTTAAAGCCGCAACCGTACAGCGCCGGCTCGCTTACGCCGCCAAGAACACCCGAGATCGAATAGCCCAGCATGAGCGCCTTCTCGTCCTTATCCGCAACGCGGAGCGACGCGCCAAAGGGCATGCCCCAAACGGCGAACGTTGCCATCGTCGCAGCGATCAGAATGCACGAATCCGTCCCCACACTCATAAACTGCGCATAGGCGAGCGATAGGACAACATTGCTGACACCCGCGATCTTAAGGAACTCCCAGCCCGCGGCAAGCCCCATGAGCGTGAGCAGCGACACGATGCCACCGGAATTGCCAAGCATAAACATAAGCTGGCCCAACAGCATGCCCAGATAGCTGCCCGCCGGCGCCGTGATACACAGCGAAACCGGAACCATGACAAGCATGGTCGCAAACGGAACAAACGAAAACGCCACGGCCTTAGGGATAACGCGCCGAAAGAAACACTCCACTTGCCAAAGCACGGGTACCGAGATGAGAACCGGAATAACAGTCGTCGTGTAATCGTTGACCGGCGCGGGAAGCAGGCCATACACGGAAGTCATCGATGCCCCCGTCGTCGATGCGGCATCGACGAGCTTAAGCAGATCGGGCGCAATCAATACGCCGCCCAGCATCATGCCCAGCTGCTCCGAGCAACCGAGCTGGCGGGCGGCCGCCCAACCAAGATAAACGGGCAAAAAGTAGTAGCCGGCGTTATAGAGCCAACTATAGAACAGGCGATAGATTTCGGAATCGGCAGACCACAGGCCCAGCATGCCTTCGCCCATAATGACGGCGACGGTGCGGAACAACGCCGCGCAGACAATAAACGGCAGCGCCGACATCATGCTTTTGGACAGATAGTCCACCACGGCCATGGCGTTTGATGAAACCGTCGTTGTAAACGAGGTGTTAGAAACTTGTGACACAGGAACCCTTTCCCAATGTGACATGCGGACTGTCCCTTTGTCACATCGTGCGATACTGACCGATTGCGCGGTACTTTTCGTAGCGGAGGTTTGTGAGGGTCGCGTCGTCGAGCCGCCCAAGCGTATCGAAGGCATCAAATGCCGAGGACATGACGGCGCCGGCGATCTCCTCATGCGACAGACCCCTATCGTCAACAATGCCGTCGATGATACCGAGCGCCAACAGATCGGGAGCCGTGAGTTTCAGCGCCTCGGCGGCCTCATTCGCGCGCTCGGTATCCTTCCACAGAATCGACGCACAGGCCTCGGGGCTCACGACCGAATAGGCCGAGCTCGAGAGCATCAGAATGCGGTCGGCCACGGACAGCGCCAGCGCGCCACCAGAGCCGCCCTCGCCTGTTACCACCGAGACAATCGGCGTCTTAAGGCCGCTCATCTCCATGAGATTCTGGGCGATGGCCTCGCCCTGACCGCGTTCCTCGGCACCGATGCCGCAAAACGCGCCCGAAGTATCGACCAGGCACAGAACCGGTCGACCAAACTTTTCGGCCTGGCGCATCAGGCGACGCGCTTTACGGTAGCCCTCGGGATGCGCCATGCCAAAGTTGCGGCGCATACGCTCTTTTGTCGTGGTGCCGCGCTCGATGGCGATGACCGTTACGGGGCGCCCGTCCTTCCAGCCAATGCCAGCCACCACAGCGGCGTCGTCGCCAAAGTAACGGTCGCCGTGCAGCTCCACAAATCCGTCCAGGCCTAGCGAGATCATCTCGCCCGCCGTGGCGCGATCTGCCGAGCGGGTCTGCTTGACAATCTCGAGCGCGGTTTTTGGTGCCGTCGAGCGCTTGAACAAGTGTCCCAGCTTTTTGCCGCGGCGACCCGTATGCACAATCTCGTGCGGTGCCCCCAGGCCGGGCGCGTGCCCTTCGTGCAGCGCCAGCAGCTCGCCTACCGTGAGCGCAATCTCGCCACGCGGAACAACGGCATCGCAAAAGCCGTGCTCCAGCAAAAACTCGGAGCGCTGGAATCCCTTGGGCAGGCGCTTGTGCATGTTCTGCTCGATCACGCGCGGGCCGGCAAATGCCGTCAGGGCATCGGGCTCGGCCAGGATAATGTCGCCCTCCATGGCAAAGCTCGCGGTTACGCCTCCGGTCGTGGGGTCGGTGAGCACCGTGATATACAGGCCGCCCGCCTCGCTGTGGCGCCTAACCGCCGCAGAAATCTTGGCCATCTGCATAAGCGAGGTCACGCCCTCTTGCATGCGAGCACCGCCCGAAACGGTAAAGCCGACAACCGGCAATCCCAGCTCGGTCGCACGCTCAAATGTGCGACAGATCTTCTCGCCCACCACGGAGCCCATCGAGCCCATCATAAAGTTGGCGTCCATAAAGAAGAGCGCCGTATCGCAACCGCAGATTTTGCCCCTGCCGCACACAACGGCATCGCGCTCGCCCGAACGCTCGCTCACGCTCTTGAGCTTGTCGGCATAGCCGGGAAACGAGAGGAAGTCCTCCGACGCCAGATTGGCATCCCATTCCTCAAACGTGCCCTCGTCGACCGTCATGCGCATGCGCGCGCGACCGCTCACGCGAAAGTGTTTGCCGCAACGAGGGCAGACCTCGAGGTTGTCGTGTAGGCGTGCCTCATCGATCACACGGCGGCACTCCGGGCACTTGATAAACACGTGGCGCGCGGGAAACTCGGCGCACGACTCGGTTATCGGCCCCTCAAGGACATTGACCGTCTTCGCTTTTCTATTCATCAGCATAGAGATGCCCCATCAGATCGGTGTGATACATGCCCGACAAGAACTCGTCGTTTGCCAGCACGTCAAGCTGAAGCTCGCTGTTTTCGCTCACGCCCTCAATCACGAGCTCGCCCAGGGCCGAGCGCATCTTGCGAATGGCGCCGTCACGCGTGGGCGCGCACACGATGAGCTTGCCGAGCATGGAGTCGTAGTACGGCGGAACTGTCGCACCGGTAAACATGGCGGAATCCCAGCGCACGCGCGGACCACCCGGCACACGCAACGCGGTGACCGTTCCACATGACGGCAGAAAGTCCGGCGTTTCGGCATTGATGCGGCACTCCATGGCGTGGTTGCGGACCGGCATGTCCTCCTGCTCAAAGGGCAGAGGTTGGCCGGCTGCCACGCGCAGCTGCCACTTGACCAAGTCGGTATCGGTCACAAACTCCGTAACCGGATGCTCCACCTGCAAGCGCGTGTTCATTTCCATAAAGTAGAAATTGCCGTCGTCCGAATACAGGAACTCGATGGTACCGGCTCCTTCGTAGCCGACGGCACGAGCCAGGTCACGCGCCGCCTTGTGCATGCGAGCACGGATGTCGTCGTGTCCGTCGAGGCACGGCGCGGGACTCTCCTCGATCAGCTTTTGGTTGCGGCGCTGCACCGAGCACTCGCGTTCGCCGAGCGAAAACACATGGCCCTGCTTATCGGCCATAATCTGCACCTCGACGTGGTGCGCCGGCGCGACAAACTTCTCCATGTAGCACTCGCCGTCGCCAAAAACGGCCTCGCCCTCGGCACGCGCCTCGATAAACGCCTTTGCCGCATCTTCCACGCGCTCGACCTTGCGAATGCCGCGGCCGCCACCGCCGGCACGCGCCTTAATAAGCACGGGGCAGCCAATGCGCTCGGCCTCGGCCGTCGCCTCCTCGGGACTTTTGAGCAGATCGCAACCCGGCACGATGGGCACGCCCGCCGCAGCAGCCGTTCGACGTGCGGCGTCCTTGTCGCCCATGCTGTCGATTACCTCGGCCGAAGGACCGACAAACGCCAGGCCATACTTGTCGCAGTCTCGCACGAAGCTCGCCTTCTCGGAGAAAAAGCCATAACCGGGATGAATTGCCTTAGCTCCTGACTTTACGGCACAGGTGAGCACGGCATCGTCGTTGAGGTAGCTCTCGGCAAGACGCGGGCCGCCGATGCAATACGCCTCGTCGGCAAGCTGCACGTGCAACGCGTCCGCATCGGCCGTGGAATAAACGGCGACGGTCTTGATGCCCATATCGCGGCACGCGCGGATAACACGGACCGCGACTTCGCCGCGGTTGGCGATGAGCACTTTGTCGAACATGAAAACTTCCCTACTTTTCGTGCATGAGTGCAAAAGACATATCGGCGCGGCAGCAAACCTCACCGTTAACGCTCGCAGTACCTGTCGCAAAGCGGAACGGCCCGCGCGCACGCGTGATGGAGCACACCAGATCCACCGTGTCGCCCGGGCGCACCGGACGCTTAAAGCGCACCTTGTCCAGACTCGTGTAGAACGGCGTCGCGCCGCGCGCCTCCTCATCGCCCATCAGCAGCACGCAGCAGTTCTGGGCGAGCATCTCGCACTGAATCACGCCGGGGACCACCGGGTTTCCCGGAAAATGCCCCTGCAAAAAATACTCGTCGCCCGTAATCGTGATCTTGCCGTGGGCCTCGTCGCCCACCAGCTCGGCTTCGTCAAGCAAAAGCATCGGCTCGCGATGCGGCAACAGCTTCTTGAGCTCTTCTTTGTTCATGGATATCACCTATCCGATCCTCATGAGGCAGCTGCCAAACTCCACGAGGTCGCCGTCGGCCACGCAGATCTCGAGCACCTCGCCGTCTGCCTCGGCCGTCACCTCGTTGAGAACCTTCATGGCCTCGATGATGCAGAGGGTCTCGCCGGCCTTGACCTTGGAGCCCACGTGCACAAACGGTTCGTCGCCCGGCGCCGGGGCAGCATAGAAAACGCCGACCATGGGAGCGGTCACCTCGGTGCCCTTGGGCTCCGGTGCGGCGACAGGCGCCTGCGCGGCGGGCTCCGGTGCGGCGGCAGGCATGGCGACAGGAGCCACCGCCGGAGCAGTCACGGCACCCGGCATAGGCATGGGCACGGCGACCGGCTGTGCGGCGCTCGCGCGCTCGAGCTCGACCGCGGTGCCATCGGGCTCCTCAACGCGCACGCGCGTGAGGCCACGGTCCTCCATAACATCGGCTATCTCGGCAAGTCTTTTGGAATCCATGCTCTAGCTCCTCGTATATCTACGCAGCGCGATGGCGGCGTTATGCCCGCCAAAGCCCAGGTTGGTCGAAAGCGCCCAGGTAAGATCGGCGCGAACCGCGCGATTGGGCGTATAGTCAAGATCGCAGGCGGGATCGGGTGTGTGGTAGTTAATGGTCGGCGGCACCACGCCCTGCTCGAGCGCCATGGCGCAGGCCATGACCTCGATAGCGCCCGTGGCACCGATCATGTGGCCGGTCATCGACTTGGTCGATGAGACATGCGCGGCGCGCGCCGCGTCCTCGCCGAGCGCGCGCTTAATGCCCGCCGTCTCGGACGAATCGTTGAGCTTGGTCGAGGTGCCGTGGGCATTGATGTAGAGACCCTCGGAAGGCTTGACGTCACCCTCGGCAACCGCCAGCGATATCGCGCGGGCAATGCCGGCAGCCTCGGGATCGGGGCTCGTGATGTGATAGGCATCATCGGTGTTGCCGTAACCCACGACCTCGGCATAAATGTGTGCACCGCGGGCCTGTGCGTGCTCCATGCCCTCGAGCACGAGCACACAGGCGCCTTCGCCCATCACAAAGCCGTCGCGGTCTGCATCGAACGGACGGCATGCCGTCGCAGGATCGGGGTTGGTGGTCAATGCGCGGCAGGACGTAAAGCCCGCAACAGCATCGGGGATAATTGCGGCCTCGGCACCGCCGGCGAGAATCGCATCGGCATAGCCGTGCTTGATAGCACGGAACGCCTCGCCCACCGCATGGGCCGAGGTCGCACACGCAGTCACCACGGGCAGGGTCGGGCCTTTTGCCTTGTGGCGGATTGCGATATTGCCTGAAGCCATATTGGGAATCATCATCGCAATCATATAGGGCGATGCGCGGCGAGGTCCCCGATCGGCGATCGTGTGGACGTTGTCGACGAGTGTCTGCATGCCGCCCACGCCCGAACCCACGTAGACGCCCAGGCGCTCGCGATCGATGGCGCCCTCGACATCAAAGCCCGCATCGTGCATGGCCTCGTCCGACGCTGCCAGGGCAAACTGAACGCAGGGGTCCAGGTGCTTGGCGTCACGCTTGCCAAAGTACTCGTTGCCGTCAAAACCCTTGACCTCGGCCGCCACCTTAACGGCAAACGCATCGGTATCGAAGTGCGTGATCGGGCCGATGCCGCACGTGCCGGCGCACATGGCCGCCCAGGTAGCAAGCGCCGTGTTACCGAGCGGCGATACGGCACCGATACCGGTGATTGCAACTCTCTGTTCCATCATGGTCTCCTCATTCAAGCCGTTGTTCGGCCCTGGTTTCTACATCGCCATTCCGCCGTCGACGCGTATGACTTCGCCCGTAATGTAAGCGGCGGCATCACTCGCCAAAAAGCGCACCACGCCGGCCACCTCTTCGGGCTGCGCCATACGCTTAAGGGGAATCTGCTCCTCGGTTACCGTACGCACCTTCTCCGAGAGCTTTGCCGTCATATCGGTCTCGACAAACCCGGGGGCGACCGCGTTCACTCGTACGCCGCGGGGCGCAAGCTCGCGCGCCACCGCCTTGGTCAGACCGATCACGCCCGCCTTGGAGGCGGCGTAGTTGGCCTGCCCGGCATTGCCCATCAGGCCCACAACCGAGCTCATGTTGATGATGCAACCGCCGCGCTGGCGCATAAAGGTCTTGGTGAGCGCGCGCGTCGTGTTAAACGTTCCTTTAAGATTGACATCGAGCACGCGATCGAAGGCGTCATCGCCCATGCGCATGAGCAGGCCATCGCGGGTGATGCCAGCGTTGTTGACGAGCGCCCAAATGGAGCCAAAGTCGTTGAGGACCGCTTCCACGCACGCGTTGACGGCAGCGGGGTCGGCCACGTCACATTGATATGAGCGCGCCGTGGCGCCAGCCGCCTCACAGGCTTCGCACGTCTCGCGCGCCGCATCTGCGCTACCGGCATAGACGACGGCGATATCGTAGCCGTCCTCCGCCAGGCCCACGGCACAAGCGCGACCGATGCCGCGCGAGCCGCCCGTGACAAGCGCCACGCGACGTGAGTCGTTGCGCTCGAGCGCGCCGTTGTTCAAGTTGCCCATGTCATTCCTTTCGGGTTACAGCCCTGTGGACTATGCGAGCTCGTCGGCAATAGCTGCGACCTGCTCGGCCGTTTCGCACGAATACACGCGAACGTCGCTCAGCGTACGCTTGACCAGGCCCGACAGCGTTTTGCCGGGGCCGACCTCAATAAACGTGTCGATGCCTTGATCCTGCAGAGCATGCAGCGTGTCGACCCAGCGCACGGCATGACTCACCTGGTTGGTCAGCACCTCCGATGCCGCCTGCGGGTCGGCCGGATAGGGCGCCGCCGTCATATTTGCCATAACAGGAATGAGCAACGGGGACGGCGCGTGACCGGCATCGATATATGCAGCAAGGCCACAGGTCGCCTCGGCCATATAGGGGCTATGGAATGCACCCGACACCGCGACCTTCATGGCCCGGCCACCAGCCTCTTTTACCAGGACGTCGAGGGTCTGCAACGCATCGGTCGCTCCGGCCACAACCGTCTGCTGGGGGCTGTTGTAGTTGACCGGCCAACAGTCCTCGCCGGCCTGTTTTGCCAAGCCCTCGACCTGCGCCGCATCGAGTTTGATGACGGCGCGCATGCCGCCGGAGTGGCGCTCAGCCGCCGTGGCCATCAATGCCGCGCGCTCGCACACGAGCTCAAAGCCCGCTCGCGTATCGAATGCCCCCGCAAAGGTGAGCGCGGCGACCTCGCCCAGCGAGAATCCCGCACAGGCGGCAGGCACCACGCCGCGCTCACGCAGGGCGACGGCGACAGCCAAGTCGTGCACGAACACGCAAGGCTGTGTGTTCTCGGTCTGCGAGAGCTCCTCCTTGGAGGCGCTCCGGCACTGCTCACTGGTTCCCGGACGCACCTCGTCGGCGATCGCAAACACCTCGGCAGCCGCCGGTGATGCCTCGATGAGGTCGACGCCCATCGCGGGATGCTGGGCACCCTGACCGGCAAACAGAAACGCTACGCTACCCATGCGGACGCACCCTTCAGGACATGCTCGGCGCCATCGACCAGATCGTCGACGATTTCGCGTGCGCTCTGGCGTTCGTTGACCATGCCGGCAATCTGTCCGCACAAATACGAACCCTCTTCGTAATTACCGTCCTTTGCGGCTTTACGAAGCGCGCCCGTGCCCATGGCCCCAAGCTCCTCGGGGCTTGCGCCCGCCGCCTCGTTCTTGGCATACGCGTTGGTGAAGGGGCTCTTGAGGGCGCGAACCGGATGTCCCGTCGAACGGCCAGTCGCGCGCGTCGAGGTGTCTCCCGCCTTGAGCACCAGCTCTTTGTATTGCTCGGAGACGGTACACTCATCGGCAACGAGAAAACGCGTGCCCACTTGGACGCCAGCGGCGCCAAGCATAAAGGCGGCCGCCACCCCGCGGCCATCCGCGATACCGCCGGCTGCCACAACGGGGATATCGACCGCGTCGACAACCTGCGGAACGAGCGCCATCGTCGACGTCTCGCCAATATGTCCACCCGATTCGGTGCCTTCGGCAACCACGGCGGTGGCTCCGCGACGCGCCACGAGACGCGCCAGCGCCACCGAGGCAACAACCGGGATGACCTTGATGCCCGCGTCGTTCCAAGCCTTCATGTACTTGGTGGGATTGCCGGCACCCGTCACGACGACCGGCACTTGCTCGTCGATCACAACCTGTGCGACCTCGTCGGCAAACGGGCTCATAAGCATGACATTCACGCCAAAAGGCTTATCCGTCTTGGTGCGCAGCTCGTGAATCTGATCGCGCAGCCAGTTTGCATCGGCATTCATGGCCGCGATAATGCCTAAGCCGCCCGCCTCGGAGACGGCAGATGCCAGCGAGGCATCGGCAATCCAGGCCATGCCACCCTGGAACACGGGTTTTTCGATGCCGAGCAGATTGCAGAGAGGAGACTTGAGCATCACTACTTCTCCAATGCCGCCTCGACCGTATCGACGAACTCGCCGACCGTCTTGGGGTTCTCCTCGGTATCGAGCTCAATGCCAAACTCGTCCTCGACGGCGACGAGGATCTCGACGGTGCCCAGGCTGTCGAGGCCAATCTCCTCGAGCGTGGACTCGGGCTTCATCTCGACGTCGTCAAGGCCAGCGGTCTCGCGGATAACGTCGCAAACGCGCTCGAAGGTCTTCTGATCTGCCATGGTAGTTCTCCTTTGTTTGTGCCCTAGGGGCGTTTTTATTTCCTATGTGCGACTACTTCCAACGAAGCAGATAGCCACCTATATCCAGGCCGGCGCCAAATCCAACCAGGGCGATGGTGTCGCCCGCGTGCAGCGCGCCGGTATTTGCCAGCCGATCGAGAGCAAACGGAATGCAGGCGCTCGAGATGTTGCCGGTTTCACGCAACGTCCGGACCACATGGTCGTCCGGCACACCTAAGCGCTTGACCGCCTGGCTCAAGATTCGTTCGTTAGCCTGATGGAATACAAAGTGGTCGATGTCCTCGACCGCGATGCTCGCGTCGCAGGCAAGCTTGTTGACCGTGTCGCAGATGGCATTGACGCCAAACTTGAAGACGCGACGGCCATTCATGGAAAGCACGCTTTCGCAGTCCTGCGCCGTCTTATACGGCGAGGAGCCCGCCAATCCGGGGACGCGCAGTGTTTCGACGTCGGGCGCCGTCGAAAGCTCAACAGCAAGGGGATTCTCTCCCCCAGCCTCTATGACCGCAGCACCCGCGCCATCGCCAAAGAGCACGCACGTGGCACGGTTGGTCCAATCGAGCGCGCGCGTCATCTGCTCGGCGGCAACGACCAGCACGTGCTTGGCGCGACCGCGGGCGATATAGCCCTCGGCGACATCGATCGCAAATACGAAGCCGGCACAAGCCGCCGAAACGTCGAAGGCTGGACATGTGGCGCCCAGGCGCTCAGCAACGGCGCACGCTTCGGCGGGAACGAGATGATCGCCTGTCGTTGTCGAACAGACGATAAGATCCAGCTGACTCGCATCGATTCCGGACGTCTGGAGCGCTTGCTCGCTCGCTGCCACGGCAAGGTCGTCGAGTGACTCGGTGGTGCACACATGGCGGCTCTTGATCCCCGTGCGGGTAAAAATCCACTCATCCGAGGTGTCCAGGAACTCGGACAGCTCGTCATTGGAAACACTGCGCTTGGGAAGCGCCGAGCCTGTTCCAAGAATCGTGAAACCCATCACTAACCTCCTTTGAGTTGTTGACGTGTTTACATCGACCAAGAGAGGATAGCGCATTTCAGGCGTTGTTGACGTGTTAACATTAAATTGTCCAAATGCGACAAAGGCTTCACATTGTGTCTGCCTCTCGACTCCATTGCGTTATTCATTTATTCATTAAGGAGATAACAGCCGTTATGGATACCAAATTAACGATAGTCGACGTAACCGGATCGACCAACGATGACCTGCTCGAAGCAGGAAAACAGGGAGCGCCGCACGGCACAGGACTTGCCGCCCGGGCTCAGACAGCAGGACGCGGCCGGCGCGGCCACAAGTGGGATTCAACCGCCGGCAACCTATTGCTTTCGATTGTCCTGCGCCCATGCGTTAATCCTGCAAAGTACTCTGGTCTAGCCGCCGTCAGCGGCCTAGCGGTGATCAAGGCGCTCGAAAAGCAGGGGCTTGCAAACGAAATTGGCCTCAAATGGCCCAACGACCTCGTCGCGCAAGGACATAAGCTCGGCGGCATACTGGTCGAGGCGGCACGCGACAACAATGGCATGCCCTTCGCCGTCTGTGGCATTGGCGTCAACGTAAACTATGTGCCTTCGGAGGTTCCCGATGGCGGCCTGGCGGCAATTGGCCTCTCAGACCTCAACGAGAATGTTCCCGCCGTCGATGTGCTGCTCAAGGAAGTCTATTACACCGTCGTAAACGCTGTGGACGCGTGGGCTGATCTGCTCAACGCCATGGAAGAAGACGCCGGACCGCTCGCGCCCGTCCACAGCGAATATATCGCTCACCTCAATTGGATTGGGGAGCACGTTATCGCCCGCTCCCCCGCTGGGGACGAGCTGGCGCGAGGCATCTTTAAAACCGTCGATGACTTTGGTCGAGCGTGCATCGAGACGGAAGGCGACTTACGATCCTTCCATTTTGAGGAGGCATCGCTGCGTCCTTTGAGCGAATAGGGCGCTGCAGCCACCTACTCGGCAGCAATGCCCGGCAGTCCAAACCATTATTCAAAACAAAAGAGCCCCGCTACCAACATGGCAGCGGGGCTCTGTAAGCTATGAGCGATATCGCTTAGAGCTTGATGTCGATGTCGACGCCAGCGGGGAGGTCGAGACGCATGAGCG
>CAUADW010000041.1 GCA_958427895.1 uncultured Collinsella sp. | reverse complement strand
CGCGTGCCAGCCGCGATCGTCGCGATGATTGGCGCAACTACGACGATACCCGCGAGGAGCGTCGTGGCAGCTATCGTGGCGGGCGTGGCGGCAACCAGGCCGGCTCCCGCGGCGGCCGTGCCGGCGGTCGCGATAATCGTGGCAGCTATGGCAATAGTCGTGGTGGCAAGCGCGGCAGCAGCTCCCGCCGTCCCGGTGACGGCGGCGGCAAGCGCAAGTAACATACGCATCGCACGCTAGCGTGAGGTGAACCAAGGGCCCCGAGCAACTACGCTCGGGGCCCTTTTTGTTTGCCGTATCCGATCGCTAGTTCAAATGTGATTTCCTCGGGAATGCATCTAGAGGATGCCGTGGGCCTGTTTCCTGCCATGCGGCAATGGGTCCCATGGGGTGCTCCGTGCATTTTTTGGAGTATTCAGCAGCTCTAGTTGGCTGCATACGATTCGGTATTGCCAACGGTGGCCTTCAGATATCCCTTATGAGCGTTTTGAGTTAAATTTCGCCGTTTTCCGGAGCAGGGGCGCGTCATTCTCGCCATGTCGTGACTTAGAATGATACGGCGCCCTACAGTTTTGCCCACCCGCGGCGGTGCTGGCGTGGTCACGTTGCAGAATACTCCGTTTTTTGAACGGGCCAGGATGGGGTACCTCGGGAGAACACAGCGGTATCCCGTAAATATATACAATCTGTACCGTAATTTATACAAAACGAAGAGGCAGACAGCGTAGGGTGGGTGCATTGGGGTGCTTGGTGCATCAAAACGGGGACCCCACGTGCCGTATACTCTGGCTGGATGTGAAAGCGGCTTGACGCGTTGCCAGGCGTAGGGGAGGGTGCCTCGATGAGCGTATTCGAAATTGTGTTTAGTCCGACGGGTGGAACGCGGAAGGTGTCTGGCCTTGTGGCCGGGGCACTGGGCAAGAATACCGTTACCGTCGATCTGACCGATAGCGGGCTAGATTTCAGCGCTGTCTCGATGACTGAGGACGACGTGGCCGTAATCTCTGTGCCGGCGTATGCCGGTAGAATACCGGCTGTGGTGGCTGACCGGTTGGGCATGGTGCGCGGCAACGGAGCGCGGACCGTTCTGGTGTGCGTCTACGGAAACCGCGCGTTTGAGGACACGCTCGTAGAGCTGGAGGACGTTGCGAAGCGCGCCGGATTTAGGGTGGTTGCAGCGGTTTCTGCTATTGCTGAGCATTCCGTTGCTCGTCAGTTTGCTGCTGGGCGACCGGATGCGCAGGATGCGGCGCAGCTCGCAGAGTTTGCGCAGCAAATTCAGCAAAAGCTGTTGGCTGAGGATACATCCGAGCCCTCTATTCCCGGCAATCGTCCTTATAAACAAGCCGGAGGTCACCGCATGGCACCCGAGGCAACAGGGGATTGTGTCTCCTGCGGTGCATGCGCCGCGGCGTGCCCCGTTTGTGCTATCGACAAGGGTGACCCCAAACGAGCAGCTGGCGAGGCGTGCATCTCCTGCATGCGCTGCATTGCCGTATGTCCGCGAGGCGCTCGTAAGCTTGATCCCAACAAGCTATCCGCTGTTTCCCAGATGCTGAGCAAGGTTTGCGTCGCGCGGAAGGAATGCGAGCTCTTTATCTAGCGCATACGAAATTGGTGCAATGGGGCCAGGTTGATCTGCGCCGACCTGGTGCAAACAAACCTGTCCCCAATGCACCAGAGTGAGGAGTGTCCCCGAGTGCCGGCAGAAAAGGAACGTCCCGAAGTACCGCATAAATACCGTTTATCGGAGAAAAAATACCGTTCGCCGGTCATAATGTTTGTTCCGGCTTTGGGCTTGTCTACAATAGCTCTCGTAAAAAGAAATGTGGAAGGTTACCGAGTCCCTCGGACGTGGGCCTAACCAAAGTCTTTGAACGGGTGTGTCTCTATGGATGCATTCGCTTGATTTTGGTTGGGCTATATTTATGAAGGGACATGCCACCATGGGTTTCTTTTCTCGCCTGATGGGCGGTTCGGATGAGCAGAAGACTGCAGCTTCCGAGTTCGAAATCCTCGCTCCCGTTTCCGGCGAGCTTGTTCATCTAGAAAATACCAATGACCCTGCTTTTAGCAGCCGTGCCGTGGGCGATGGCGTTGCCGTGGTTCCCCAAGAGGGAACGGTGTGCGCTCCTGTTTCCGGCACCGTCGCGGCGCTGTTTCCGACTGAGCACGCGCTGGGCATCATGTCCGACGACAGCTCTGCTCAGGTGATGCTGCATATCGGAATCGACACTGTTAAGCTTGAGGGCAAGGGCTTCCATGCGCTTGTTGCCCAGGGTGACCGTGTCGACGCGGGCCAGCCCCTCGTCGAGGTCGATTTCGACGCGGTTCGCGCCGCCGGCTTCGATCCCACGGTCTTCGTTATCGTGTGCGAGCGCTCGGAGAACTCGACTCTTCGTGAGCATGCTTCCGGCCCTGTTGCTGTTAAAGAGCCTGTCATCTGGCTTTCCGAGTAAATTCTTGTGGTGGGTACCGTGGTTATCAAGCGAGTTTTTAACAACAACGTCGCAATGGTCACTTCGGACGATGGCTCCGAGCTCATCGTCATCGGGCGAGGCCTCTGCTTTGGCCGTCATGCCGGCGATGCCATCGACGAGGCGTCGATCGAAAAGACCTACGCGTTGCAGAAGGGAACTTCTCAGGACTCGCGTACGATTGACCGCTTGGCACATCTTTTGGAGTCCATCCCCACCGTCAACCTCATGATTGCCGAAGATATTGTTCAGATGCTCCGTCGAGAGCTCAATGTTGATATCAACGACAAGATTCTCATTGCTCTCGCAGACCATATCAGCCTTGCTTTGGAGCGCGAGCGCAAGGGCGTCTCCTGTGAGAATCCGTTGCTGCTCGAGATCCAGCAGTTCTATCGCAAGGAGTATGCACTTGCGGGCCGTGCGCTGCAGATTATCAAGGAGTATATGGGCATCCAGATGAGCGAAGAAGAGCAGGGCTTCATTACGCTGCATATCGTCAACGCCACCATGCCGCAACGCTCCGACCGTCTAATCGTCTCGGTCCAGCTTGTTCGCGACGTGCTCGCGATTGTTTCCAAGCGCTATGCTACGACCCTCGATGACACCTCGTTGCCCTATGAGCGTTTCGTCCGCCACCTGCAGTTTTTCGCACAGCGGGCGCTTGACCCCACGGCCGGGCAAATCAATGGCGACGCGCTGTTCCGAATCGATGAAACGGCGTATCCGTGCGCATTCTCGTGCGCGGACGCCATAGCCGCCCACTTGTCGTCTACCTATAACGTTGTCGTTACCGATGCCGAGAAGAGCTATCTCGCATATCACATTGTTAACCTGCTTGGAGAACCTGGTCTCTAGGCATAACGTGCCCACACATCGATTGATATAAGGCAAGGCTCACGGTCTTGTCCAGGGCACATCTGTCTTAATTTGCGGAAAAGGAAGGGGAGTACCGCTATGACCGCAAAAAAGAAGTTCAATTTCAAAGCGCCGTTGGAGGTGTTCGCGAAGTCGATCGTCCAGCCGATGATGTATCTCTCGGTTGCCGGCATCCTGCTCATTGTGGGCATCATTCTGACCAACAAGACCATCTGCGCTTTGGTCCCCGTACTGGGCTCCGGTCCGTTCCAGCTTGTGGGCGCCGTTGTCTACCAGTCGCTGATGTTTATCATCAACAACCTCTCGATTCTGTTCTGCGTGGGCATCGCCGGCGCCATGGCAAAGAAGAACAAGGGCCATGCTTCGCTGATCGCCCTGATGTCGTTCTTCCTGTTCCTGCAGGCTAACAACATCGTGCTCAACGCCACCGGCTCTCTTGCCGATGCGAGCGGCATGCTCGGCCTTACCGGAACCGGCCAGGCCACCGTTATGGGCATCCAGGTGCTCGATACCGGCGTGTTCGGCGGCATCATTCTTGGTTGCATCACCGGCGCCGTGTTCAACAAGTACTCGAACAAGCAGTTCCCCATTGCCCTTTCGATGTTCTCGGGCGTTCGCTTTCCGTTCCTGATCATGATCATCATCTCCTGGATCATGGGCGCTGGCTTCTGCATCGTTTGGCCTCCGGTTCAGGGTGCCATCTCCTCCGTTGCCGGCATCATTAAGGAGTCGGGCAACATCGGTCTGTTTATCTACGGCATGCTCAACAAGCTGCTCGTTCCCACCGGTCTGCACCACCTCATCTACACCCCGTTCCAGTTCTCCGATGTGGGTGGCACCCTTACGCTGGGTGGTCAGGTTATCGCCGGCGCCTATCCCATCCGTGTTGCCGAGATGGCAATGACGGGTCAGCCCTTCTCCGATAGCACCTACTTCAACAGCTACACCTTCAACAATCTGTGGCCCTACATCGGCATCGGCCTCGCCTTTATCGTCACCGCCTACAAGGGGAACAAGGATAAGACCAAGGCCGTTATCATCCCGCTGATCATCACCGCCGTGCTCTCCTGCGTGACCGAGCCCATGGACTTCCTCTTTGTCTTTGCCGCTCCCGTGCTCTTTGTCGTTCACTCGGTTCTTTCCGGCATCTTCCTGGTCCTGCTCAAGGTCCTCTCCGTGCCCGCTTCGACTGCAGGTGGCATCATCAACATCGTGGTCTCCAACCTGGTCCTGGGCGTCGATAAGACCAACTGGCCGGTTATGCTGGTGCTTGGAGTCGTCAACGCCGCTCTGTACTTCTTCCTCTTCACCTTCCTTATCAAGAAGCTGAACCTTCACACTCCCGGTCGCGAGGAGGAGTCCGAGCTCGCCGAGTCCGTTGCCGAGGGCGAGGCCGCCGCGTCTGTCGCGGTGAAGCAGGGCGCCGTTGCCGCGGCTCCAGCAGAGGGCGTCGATGCAGGTATTGCCGACCTGGTCGCAGGTCTTGGCGGCAAGGACAACATCGAGGAGCTCGAGAACTGCTTTACGCGTCTCCGCGTGAACGTTAAGAACCCGGACCTCATCAATGAGGACCTCATCAACCACGTGCCCAACAGCGGCATCAACCGCAACGGCAATAATATCCAGATCATCTTTGGCATGAAGGTCGCCGAGATGCGCGACAAGGTCGAAAACGCAATTGAGAAGGAGCAGTAAACAATGATCATTACTCTGTGTGGTGGCGGATCCACCTTTACCCCCGGCATCGTCAAGTCCATCGCCCTGCGCAAGGACGAGCTCGACGTTGACGAGATTCGTCTGTACGACATCAACGAGGAGCGCCAGCGCAAGGTCGGCGTGCTCGTGGACTGGATTTTGCACGAGGACCTCGGCCTGGACATCAAGCTCACGGTGACCACCGACAAAAAGACGGCTTTTACCGACGCGAGCTTCGTGTTTGCCCAGATGCGCGTGGGCGGCTACGCCATGCGCGAGCAGGACGAGAAGATTCCGCTGCGTCACGGCTGCGTGGGCCAGGAGACTTGCGGTTGCGGCGGCCTTGCCTACGGCATGCGCACCATCTTCCCCATGGTCGAGCTGATCGATGACGTTGAGAAGTACGCCAAGAAGGATTACTGGATTCTCAACTACTCCAACCCTGCTGCCATCGTCTCCGAGGGCTGCCGTGTGCTGCGTCCCAACGCTCGCATCATCAACATCTGCGACATGCCGATCGCGATCATCGACGTGGTTTGCGCCGCGCTCGATATCGACAAGAAGGATGTCGAGTACGATTACTTTGGCCTCAACCACTTTGGTTGGTTCACCTCGATCCGCCACAAGGGCGAGGAGGTGCTCCCGCAGCTGCGCGAGTACATCAAGGAGCACCAGATCCTGCTGCCCGACTCCTACCTCAAGGGCATGGGCTCGCTCATGGCAAAGAAGCCCGAGGAGGCCACCGACGAGCATCCCGAGCAGAACCGTCACACCAAGGGCAGCTGGTACTACGTCTGGAAGGGCGAGTACGAGATCATGGAGTGCTTCCCGGAGTACCTGCCCAACACGTACCTGAACTACTACCTGCAGCAGAAGGAGTTCGTCGAGCATTCCAACCCCGAGCGCACCCGTGCTAACGAGGTTGAGGAGACGCGCGAGAAGAACCTCTTCGACGGTATCGATCACTACGAGAAGACCGGCGAGATCGACGAGAGCACGTTCTATGCGGGCAGCCACGGCGACTGGATTGCCGACCTGGCCATCGCTCTGAAGAACGACACCAAGCAGCGCTTCCTGGTCATTTGCGAGAACAAGGGCGCCATCCCCAACATGCCCTATGACGCCATGGTCGAGCTGCCTGCCTACATTGGCAAGAACGGCCCCGAGGTCATCAGCCGCGACAACATTCCGCTGTTCCAGCAGGGTCTTATGATGCAGCAGCTGAACTCCGAGAAGCTCGTGGTCGAGGCTACGATCGAGGGTTCGTACGAGAAGGCGCTCAAGGCCTTTACGCTCAACAAGACCGTGCCGTCGATGAAGGTCGCCAAGGAGGTTCTCGACGACATGATCGAGGCCAACAAGGGTTACTGGCCCGAGCTTAAGTAAAAGCAACAGGGTCGCTGACCGCATACCTAGAGCAATGCCCCGTCCACGTGATTGCGCGGACGGGGCATTGTCATTTGGTAACGCGTTTTATCAAATATGGCATTTATCTGCGGTAATGTTCTATTTCACCGCTGAGGGTGACATTTTATACCGCCTGCCGAACCGTGTGGAGACCTAACAACTTTTTAGGTCAGTGTTGTGCGTGTAGCATTTTCGCCCGGCCTCGCCTCCGGGCTGCCGCATGAGAGGGGATCTTATGGCACGACTGCACGTAATGGAACGCAGCCACGCTCAGGCCGTCATGGACGACCTACATGATGCGCTTGGGCGCCGTCTGGCGGTGAGTTCGCTCGCCCCGTGCCCCGTTGAGTTTACGGCGGCGCTCGTCAACCTGTGCTCCACCCAGAGCTGCGGCAAGTGCACGCCCTGTCGTGTGGGCCTGAGCGCGCTGAGTGATCTGCTCGCCGATGTGCTCGAGGGCCGCGCCGACGAGTCCACGCTCAACTTGATTGAGCGCACCGCCCGCACCATCTATCTTTCGAGCGACTGCGCCATCGGTTACGAGGCCGGCGCCATGGCACTCACCGCCATCCGCGGTTTCCGCGATGATTTTGAGCACCATATCCGCGAGCACTCCTGTGGCTTTGACCGCGAGGCCCGCGTCCCGTGCGTCTCGGGCTGCCCGGCGCACGTCGACATTCCCGGTTACATTTCGCTGGTCGAGGCCGGCCGCTATGCCGATGCCGTCAAGGTCATCCGCAAGAACAACCCGCTGCCGCTCGTCTGCGGTTTGGTGTGCGAGCATCCCTGCGAGATGCACTGCCGTCGCGGCATGGTCGACGATCCCATGAACATCCTCGCCCTCAAGCGTTTTGCCGTTGAGCACAGCGACCTCAACGATTACAAGCCCAGCGTGGCCGACAATACCGGCAAGCGCATCGCCGTGATTGGCGGCGGCCCGGCCGGCCTTTCCTGCGCCTACTACCTGGCCGTGATGGGCCATAAGGTGACCATCTTTGAGCAGCGCCACCACCTGGGCGGCATGCTGCGCTATGGCATTCCCAGCTACCGTCTGCCGCGCGAGCGCCTGCAGGCCGAGATCGACTGGATCTTGAGCGCCGGCATCGACGTGGAACTCGACCACTCCGTCAACGGCGAGGAGCTTGCCCGCCTGCGCGACGAGTTCGATGCCGTCTACCTGGCCATTGGCGCCCACAGCGATAAGAAGCTCGGCCTTCCGGGCGAAGAGGCGCTCGGCGTGGAGTCGGCCGTCAAGATGCTGCGTGCCATCGGCGACGACGAGCTGCCCGACCTGAGCGGCCAGCGCGTGTGCGTCATCGGCGGCGGCAATGTGGCCATGGACGTGGCGCGCTCTGCCGTGCGCTGCGGTGCCGAAAAGGTGAGCATCGTCTACCGCCGTCGCATCTGCGACATGACGGCCCAGGATGCCGAGATTGCCGGCGCCCAGGCCGAGGGCTGCGAGGTTCTGGAGCTCACCGCACCGCTCGCTATTGAGACGGGCGAGGAAGGTCGCGTGAGTGGCCTGCGCGTGCAGCCGCAGATTATCGGCGAGCCCCGTCGTGGGCGTCCGGCCCCGCGTGCCGCCGCCACGCCCGAGCGCGTCATTCCCTGCGAGCGCGTGTTTGTGGCCATCGGCCAGGACATCGACTCCAAGCCGTTTGAGGACATGGGCATCGCCTGTAAGTGGGGCTGCGTGGTCACCGATTCGGATGGCGCCGTGCCTAACTTTGATGGCCTCTTTAGCGGCGGCGACTGCCAGACCGGTCCCGCCACCGTCATCCGGGCCATCAACGCCGGCCGCGTTGCTTCGGCAAATATCGACCGCTACCTGGGCTTTGACCACAAGATCAAGCTCGACGTTGAACTGCCGACCGTGCAGTTTAAGGGCAAGCACGAGTGCGGCCGCTGCGAGCTGGGCGAGCGCGAGGCCGGCGAGCGCATCCACGATTGGAATCTGGTTGAGCAGGGCCTTACCGAGGAGGAGGCACGCCAGGAGGCAAGCCGCTGCCTGCGTTGCGACCACTTTGGCTTTGGTGCGTTCCGCGGAGGGAGGAACCTGGAATGGTAGAGCTCAACAACCCCACTGTCAGCGACAACACCGAAAGCGGAGCACTCAACATGGTCAAGCTCACTATCGATAATTGCGAGGTCGTGGTGCCCGAGCACACCACGATCCTGGACGCGGCCAAGTCCGTCGGCATCCAGATTCCCACCCTGTGCTACCTACGCGATCTAAACGAGATTGGCGGTTGCCGCGTGTGCGTGGTCGAGGTTGAGGGCTGCGACCAGCTGGTTGCCGCCTGCAACAACTATGTGCTCGACGGCATGGTGGTCCGCACCAACAGCCCCAAAGCCCGCGAGGCGCGACGCACCAACGTGCAGCTGCTGCTGTCCCAGCACGACTCGCGCTGTACGAGCTGCGTGCGCAGTGGTAACTGCAACCTGCAGACCATCGCCAACGACCTGGGCATCTTCTATCTGCCGTACGAGCAGCATCTGGCGCGCGAGAGCTGGGACTTCGATTTCCCCATCATCCGCGATAACGACAAGTGCATTAAATGCATGCGCTGCATCAAGGTGTGCGAGAGCGTGCAGGGCCTAGGGATTTGGGACCTGACCAACCGCGCCACGCATACCGCCGTGGGTACCCGCGGGCGCGCGCCGATCGGCAAGACCGATTGCGTCGCGTGTGGTCAGTGCATCACGCATTGTCCGACGGGCGCCCTGCGCGAGCGTGACGATACCGAGACCGTGTTCGATGCTCTCGCCGATCCCGACAAGATCGTGCTGGTGCAGATTGCGCCGGCTGTGCGTAGCGCCTGGGGAGAGGAACTCGGCATATCTCGCGAGGAGGCCACCGTTGAGCGCTTGGCCTGCGCACTGCGCCGCGTGGGCTTTGAGTACGTGTTCGACACCGATTTCTCGGCCGATCTCACCATTATGGAGGAGGGCTCCGAGCTGCTCGAGCGCCTGGGTAAGGCCGCCAAGGGCGAGGGCGACAGCCGCAGCTGGCCCATGTTCACGAGCTGCTGCCCGGGCTGGGTGCGCTTTGTGAAGGCGCGTTACCCCGAGTTTGTCGACAGCCTGTCCACGTCCAAGTCGCCGCAGCAGATGTTCGGCGCCATCGCCAAGACCTACTACGCCAAGGTGCTGGGCGTGGAGCCCGAGCGTCTGTTTGTGGTGTCCGTGATGCCGTGCACGGCCAAGAAGGCCGAGTGCGCGCTGCCGAGCATGGTGGGCGAGGACGGCACGCCCGATGTGGACGTTGCGCTGACGGTGCGCGAGATGGTGCGCATGATCCGCGCGAACCACGTGAGCGTGGACACGCTGGTTGAGGAGCCACTCGATACGCCGCTAGGCTTTGGCACGGGTGCGGGTGTGATTTTTGGCGCCACGGGCGGCGTGATGGAGGCCGCCGTGCGCTCGGCCTATTACCTGGTGACGGGCAAGAACCCCGACGCCGACTTCTTTACCGATGTGCGCGGCCTGGACGGCTGGAAGGAAGCCGTGACCGATATCGATGGCACCAAGGTACGCGTCGCCGTGGCACACGGGCTGGGCAATGCCGCCCGTCTGCTCGACGCGATTCGCGACGGCCGCGTGAGCTATGACTTCGTTGAGGTCATGGCATGCCCGGGCGGCTGCGTCGGTGGCGGCGGTCAGCCCATCCACGACGGCTGCGAGCTGGCAGCCGAGCGCGGTCAGGTGCTGTGGGGTCTGGATGCCGCTGCGGACATTCGCTTCTCGCACGAGAATCCCGATGTCCAGGCGTGCTACCGCGAGTTCTTGGGCGAGCCGCTCTCGCCGCTGGCCGAGGAGCTGCTGCATACCGACCATCACGCATGGACGATGCCTAACGAGGGGACGTGCTAGCGATGCGCGCGTTTGATTTTGAGATGTCGCGCCGGGGGTTTGCCTCGGCGCTCGCCGCGGGCGCCCTGTCGCTTGCGCTCGCGGGCTGTGGCGGCGGGGCTGCTGGTGCCGGGTCCGCCGCGGGCTCGGCTGCCACAGACGGCGCCGGTGCTGCTGCAGAGCCGGTCGAGGTGCACGTCGCCTCGCTCAAGGGGCCGACCTCGATTGGCCTGGTGCAGTTTATGGACCGGGCAGCCGATGGCGAGACGGACAATGAGTTCGACTTTGCGATCAATACTGCCGCCGATGAGATTGTGCCCAAGGTCATTCAGGGCGATATCGACATTGCCCTGGTGCCCGCCAACGTGGCGAGTGTGCTCTACAACAAGACCGAGGGCGCGGTGCAGGTCATCGACATCAACACGCTGGGTGTGCTGAATGTGGTGACGGGCGACGCGAATGTGGCCTCGTTTGGCGATCTGGCGGGTCGC
Source organism: uncultured Collinsella sp. (assembly GCA_958427895.1). Taxonomy (GTDB): domain Bacteria; phylum Actinomycetota; class Coriobacteriia; order Coriobacteriales; family Coriobacteriaceae; genus Collinsella. Next base: position 3,348 of record CAUADW010000041.1, on the reverse strand, counting down.
ACCGTCTACATGACGGGCAAGGGCACCACGCCAGAGTACGTCATGAACTTCCTGCTGGAGCGCGCGGGCCTGACCGGCCAGGTGACGCTCGAGTTTAAGAGCGAGCCCACCGAGGTGCTGTCGGCCCTGCTTGCCGACCCGTCTGCCGTGGGCGTGCTGCCGGAGCCGTTCAAGACCGCTGCCATCGCCAAGAGCGAAGGCAAGCTGTCAGCGCCGGTAAGTCTGACCGATGTGTGGGATGAGCTGGCGGGTGACACGGGTTCGCGCCTGCTGACGGGCGTGACCGTGGTGCGCCGCGCGTTTGCCGAGGAACATCCCGAGGCCGTGGCGGAGTTCTTGAGCTGCCATGCGGCAAGCGTTAAGGCTGTCAATGCGGCGCCGGCAGACTGGGCGCAGGCCGTGGTCGATGCCGGCATCGTGGACAACGCCAAGATCGCCGAGAAGGCGATTCCCGGGTGCATGCTCGTGTGCCAGACGGGCAAGGATATGAAGGCGGCACTTAGTGGGTATCTGCAGGTGCTGTCCGACGCGGACGCGAGCGCCGTGGGTGGTAAACTTCCGGCTGACGATTTCTACTACATGGAGTAGCCCGTGCGTGCGTTTGCTCGACAAATGACAGAGCGTATGAAGGCGGTGGCGGCAGCAGGTGCCGTCGCCGCCTTTTGGCTTGCCGTGTGGGTCTTCGCGGCGGTGCTGGTGGCGCAGCCACTGATCTTGCCGGGGCCGGGTGCTGTTGCCTTGGCGCTGCTGCGCCTGGTGTGCGATGGCGGTACCTGGGCGATTTTGGTGAGCTCGGGCGCGCGGATACTGGGCGGGCTGGCGCTTGCCGCGGTGTGTGGTGGCGTGCTTGCCGGGATTTCGTCACGGTTGCGGGCGTTTGCGCGCCTGGTGGCTCCGGCACTTTCGTTTGTTAAGGCGACGCCGGTTGCCTGCGTGGTGGTCCTGCTGCTTATTTGGTTGGGATCGGCGCGCGTGAGCATCGCCGCGGTCTTTTTGATGGCGCTGCCGGGCGTGTATTTTTCGCTGGCCGAGGGCTTGGCACAGGTGAATAAACCGCTGGAGCAGATGTTCCGTCTGCATGGCGTGCGCGGCTGGCGCCTGTTTTGCGCCCATACCTGGCGCGAAGTCCTGCCGTTTGTGCTTTCGTGCGCCCGCGCCGTGATCGGCATGAGCTGGAAGGCCGGCGTGGCAGCCGAGCTGATCGGCATGGCGGTGGGCACCGTGGGCGAGCGCATCTATCAGGCAAAGCTTTTGATTGAGACGGCTGATTTGCTGGCGTGGACCGTGCTGGTCGTTGCCGCCTCGTGGGCGTGTGAGCGCGTGCTGGTGTGGCTGCTGCGGGTTTCGGGACCCGTGGCGTGGCGCGCGGCCGTGCGGGCGCATGGGCATGGACTGCGCGGGCGTGCGGGGGCTGCGAGCGATGGCGCCGCAGCGGAGCTTGCGCTTGCCGTGGGCGATCGTGCGCCCTGGGCGCCGGCGCTGGATGGTCTGGTGCTCAACGTGCCTGCGGGTGGGCGTATCTGCGTGATGGGCGCTTCGGGCATGGGCAAGTCGACGCTGCTTTCGTTGGCAGCGGGGGAGTGCGCGCCGTGCTCGATGGTGTTTCAGGATGCACGCTTGGTAGAGGGCAGCTCGGCTTTGGATAACGTGCTAGTGTGTGCCGATGCGCGCGTGGATGCTTCGAACGCTACGACCTTGCTGCGCCGGTTGGTGCCGGGAATCGACGTGCATGTTCGCGTGGCTGAGCTTTCGGGCGGGCAGCGCCGTCGTGTCGAGATCGCTCGAGCCCTGCTGTGTGGCGGCTGTGCCGTCATTCTGGATGAGCCCTTTACCGGCCTGGACGCCGCCGCGCGCGATGCGACGGCCGAGGCCGTGCTAGACCTGCTCGACGGTCGCACGCTCTTGCTCGCCACGCACGATGTCGTCGACGTTCAGGCCCTCGATATCTCGGACATCATCACGCTCTAAATACTAACTGAGCAACAAAATGATTCGTTTTCCTCCGTCCCCATGGGGTCGGGTGTGGTATTCTATCTGCGGGGTAATACTTAGGAATACCAAGTAATACCAATGCCGCAGAAACAAACTCCGGATGCGGGCCAATCGGGTTGCCTTCACAGCCCGTCGCCCAGCCGCGTGGCCCGCATCTATCCGCACTACCGTCGTTTCAAAAAGGAAGCGCCATGGCAGAACACATGACCCCCGTAGTCGCGAAGGTCTTGCCCGAGGAGAAGGCAGCCTTCGCGGCGGCAACCCAGCTCGTGGGCACCACGCCGTCCAACGCCATCCGCATGTTTATCGCCGCGTTCAATCGCTGCGGCACCTTCCCGTTCGACATCTCGCCCAGCGGGGCCTTTGGCAAAGAGTGTCCCCAACAGCTAGTCGTTGAAGAACGTCCCCAATGACTAGTCGTCGGGAGGAGGTTGGCATGCTCAATGCGATGATTTGGGCGCTTGCCTGTTTTGGCGTCGTCGCTGCCGATATTGCCCTGAGCGTCGTTTTGTTTTCCGCCCTTGGCGTCGCATCGGTGTTCATGGGTTTTTCGATCGATGACCTCGACATTCAATTGCTTCAGGCCGTCGCGCAGACAGCATCGTTTTTGATGGCGCTGCTGTGGTGGCGTTATCTGTGGCCGCGTTCGTTTATGGCACGCCGGCAAAGCGAGCATCCGCTCGGCGGGGGAGCACGTGGGGCGTGGAAGCGCATCGCCTGCGTTATCGTGATTGGCCTGGCCCTGCAGGTGGTTGTTGGCTACGTGACCGACGCCGCGCTGTCGCTGTTGCCCGATGCCGCGGCCGACTACAGCGAGCTTGTCGAGGAAACAGGCATGGGCGACACCAGCTATCTCGCCGTCCTGACTACGGTGCTCGGCGCCCCGTTTTGTGAAGAGCTGCTGGTGCGCGGCATTATTTTTGAGTTTTCGCTCCGAGCGTTTAATCCGCAGTGCCGCCCACTTTGGAAGCGCCGGCGTCGTGTGAGCGCACAGGACGGCGCCATGGTGCCCTGGGCGGCCCCAAGCACGTGGAGTATCGCCGCGGCGATTGTGCTGCAGGCGGCAATCTTCGGCTTTATGCACATGAACTGGGTGCAGGGCTGCTACGCCGGCGCCGCCGGCCTCATCTTTGGTTGGGTGCTCGTGACGACCGGAAAGCTCCGCTACACGATCCTGCTGCACTTTGCCTTTAATGCCGGGTCGTATCTCATGGGGCTGCTCTGGTTTGTGAACACGCCGCTCGATGTGGCAATTACGGTTGCTATCGCCGGCGTCATCCTCGTTGAGGCAATGCGCTCGCTGCGCCACGCGTGTGGGACGGACGCAGCGAGCGCACCGCTGCCCTAGTTGCGGCG
>CAUADW010000040.1 GCA_958427895.1 uncultured Collinsella sp. | reverse complement strand
TGGGACCCGTTGACGGGCGCCGCGCTCACCCAGGAAAACGCCGTTCGCGTGGAAAAGATCGCGGCGCGCGAGGATAATAACGAGTAATTGACTCAGCTGATGTATTCGACTGATCCACGTTTCTTTTGAAAGGCCGCACATGAGCGATAGCCAGAACATGTCCGATGAGGTACGCGCCCGCCTGCGCGCCATTCCTTCCGTCAACGAGCTGCTTGCCGAGTGGCCGGTTGTGAAGGCGGCGGGGGAGACCTGCGACGCGGTGGCGCATGCCGCCGTCACGGCCGAGCTCGACGAGGAGCGCGCCGCCATTCGCGCCGGTGCTGCCCCGCGCTCTAAGCGCGAACTAGCCTCGGCCATCGAGTGGCGTGCGCACCGCTCTGCGTTGCCGAGCCTGCGCCCTGCCGTCAACGCTACGGGCGTGGTCATCCACACCAACTTGGGCCGCGCCCCGCTCGCGGAGTCGGCCGCCAAGGCCGTGGCCGAGGTTGCGCGCGGGTATAGCACGCTCGAGTACAGCGTCGACACCTGTTCGCGTGGGTCGCGTAAGGAGCACGCTGCGCAGCTGATCCGCTCACTCACCGGTGCCGAGGACGCGCTCGTGGTCAACAACAACGCCGCCGCGGTGCTGCTGGTGCTGGCGTCCCATGCCGCAGGCAAGGAGGTCATCGTGAGCCGCGGCGAGCTCGTCGAGATTGGCGGCAGCTTCCGTATTCCCGATGTCATGGCGGCTTCGGGCGCCAAGCTCGTCGAAGTCGGAGCCACCAACCGCACGCACCTTGCCGATTACGAGCGCGCTATCACGCCCGATACGGCCATGATCCTCAAGGTCCATCCTTCCAACTACCGCATTGAGGGCTTTCACGAGGAAGTGAGCTCCAAAGAGCTTGCCGCGCTGGCGCATAAGCATGGCCTGCTGTTCTACGAGGACCAGGGCTCGGGCGCGCTGCTGCCCGACGATATCCTGGTTCGCGGCGGCGAGGAGACCACGCCGACCTCGGTTGCCGCTGGGCTCGACATCGTGTCGTGCTCGGGCGACAAGCTGCTCGGTGCCGCTCAGGCTGGCATCATCATGGGTCGTCGCGACCTGATTCAGGCCTGCGGCGAGCACCCACTCATGCGCGCCCTGCGCCCCGGCAAACTGGCGCTGACCGCGCTCGAGGCCACGCTGCGTATCTACATGGATGGCGCCGATGTTGCCCATCGCGACATTCCGGTGCTCAACATGCTCACGCTCCCGCAGGCTCATCTGGAGCGTCGTGCCCGCAAGCTGCGCGATCGTATGGTCGCCGGGCTCGATAAGGCCGGCTGCCCGTGCGCCGTTCAGGTGGAGATCGTCGAGGAATCCTCGACCCCCGGTGGCGGCTCGCTGCCTACCGTGGAGCTGCCCACGATGTGCGTGGCCGTGCGTCTTGTTGACGCGCGCCTGACGGTCGATGCGCTCAAGTGCTCGCTTGTCCAGGACTTCGACACGCCGGTCGTCACGCGCGCCTCGCACGATCGCATTTTGTTTGACGTCCGTACGCTTGTGGGCGACCGCGATATCGAGACTGCGGCGTCGACGCTTGCCGCGTGCGTTGAGAAGGCGATTGCTCGATGAGTGAGGTCAAAGCGCTGGTGGAGTGTCCCGTTATCGTAGGTACGGCGGGACATGTCGACCACGGTAAGTCGGCGCTGATCGAGGTGCTGACCGGCAAGAATCCCGACCGCCTGGAAGTTGAGCGCCGTCGCGGCATGACCGTTGAGCTTGGCTTTGGCGAGCTGGCGTTGCCGAGTGGCAAGATCGTTGGTCTGGTCGACGTGCCGGGCCACGCGCATTACTTGCGCGCCATGGTGCAGGGCGCCACGGGCATTGATGTTGCCGTGTTGGTGGTATCGGCCGTCGAGGGCGTGATGCCCCAGACCCGCGAGCACGTGCATGTGCTGGAGCTGCTGGGCGTCACGCATATGGTGGTGGCGCTGACGATGTGCGACCTGGCCGATAGTGAGATGACCGAACTTGCCGAGCTTGATGTCGATGATTTTTTGTCGGACACCGTGTTTGCGGGCGCCCCGATCGTGCCCGTGTCGTCTAAGACGGGCGAGGGGATTGATGCGCTGCTGGCAGCGCTCGATGAGTGCGTGGATGCCTGCTGGGGCGCCTGTCGCGATCGCGCCGAGCGAACCGATGCCGCACCGCGTCTGCCCATCGACCGCTGCTTTACGATCAAGGGCGCCGGTACCGTGGTGACGGGAACGTTGCACGATGCGCCTGTCGCGGTGGGGGATGAGCTTGTCGCGCTGCCGTCGCGTACGGTCTGTCGCGTGCGCGGGATTCAGGTGCATGGCGATACGCCGCGGGCGTTGCCCGGTCAGCGTGTGGCGCTCAACCTGGTGGGCGATAGCGTCGCTGCGCTCGATCGCGGTGAGATGCTCGGCGTGGAGGGTCGCTTTGGCCAGACGCTGCGCTTTATGATGACGTTTACGTATCTGGGTCGCGAAGGAGCCAAGCCACGCGTGCTCGAGTCGGGTGCGCGTGTGCACGTGATGGCGGGTACGGCCGAGGTTGTCGGTCGCATCATGTTCATGGAGGGTGAGGCCCCCATGGCGGTGGGCGAGACGCGAGTGGTGCAGGTACGTTTGGAGGAACCGCTGCCGCTGCGCGCCGGAGACCATGCCGTGGTGCTGTCCTATTCGCCGGTCATGCTTATTGGTGGAGGGCGCGTGCTGTTGTCGCGCTGCCGCCGTTCGCGCGAACTTATTGAGGGGGAGCGCGTGCTGTACGCGGCGCTTGAGGCCGGAGATATTGTGGGCGCGGTGGATGCGTGGCTGGCGCTGCAGGCGCTGCCGGTTGCAGCTGTCGATGTTACTGCGGCACTCGATCTTGTTACCGGTGAGGCTGAGGCAGCGTTGCACGAGTTGGTGGCGAAGGGCGCTGCTTGCGCGCTTACTGGCTCGGATGGCCCGCTGTATGCAGAAGCTTCCGCGCTCGATGCCGCGATTGGTACGCTGGCGGCGACCCTGTCCGCCATGCACGCGGCTGCTCCCAAGGAGACGGGCTTTACGCCCGGCGCGGTCGCCCATGCCGCTTGGCCTACCGCAGACGATGCAGTTGCCGCAGCCCTGATTTCCGAGGGCTGTTCGCGCGGCGTGTGCGCCTCCGAGGGCGCCGAGGTGTTCGACCCGCACTCCGCTGCCGCTGCAGCGCGTGTGGTGCGCGAGACCTGCGAACGCATCGTTGCTTTGCTGGACGAAGCCGGCCTCGATGCGCCGACGCTGCCCGAGGTGGGTGAGCAACTCCAGCTCGATCGCGACACCATGACGCGTGCGCTGCGCGAGCTTTCGCTCAATCGCTCCATCGTGAAGGTCGAGCGCGACGTTGCCCTGTCCGCTACCGCCGAGGCCCATGCGCGCGAGCTTGTCGCTGCTGCCATCACCGACGCCGGCGGCGCTGCCACCACGAGTGCGCTACGCGAGTCCCTGGGCGTGTCGCGCAAGCGTGCGATCAGCATCCTGGAACACCTGGATGCCGTGCGCTTTACGGTGCTCGACAAGGACGCCGGCGGCCTGAGGTCCCTGCGCTAGGCCGGTCACTCGCTCCCGCCTCCTCAGTTGCGGTGAAATAGTTCCTGTTTTCGGCATCTAACGCCAAACCAGGAACTATTCCACCGCAACTTCTTGCTCGTCTTTTTGGGATGGGGCCTGTTCGGTTTGGTAAAATACCGCCGCACTTGGGAACGGATGGGCTCCGGTGGGCTCCGCGGTCCTCAAAACCGTTGCGAGGCGTGCAAAACGTCTTGGATGTGTTCGATTCACATACGTTCCCGCCATACGCTACCAGCGCTTTTGTGCTCGCGGTCTTGCTGCGTGCCGCAAAGGCGCTGTTTTGTATTTGCACGAGCTTTTCGTAGCGCCGCTATTTCGGCGGCGGTATTTAGCTTCATGCACCGGGTTTCGAGCATGCCGATGGGGGTGTTTTGCCGTATGACTACCGTAAGACGGGCCGATCTTTCTTGTGTCGTCCAGGCGGGCGGGTTGTCGTCGCGCATGGGCTGCGATAAGGCACGTATGGCGTTTTGCGGCGAGCCGCTCATCGAGCGCGTGCTGGGCCGGCTGGCGCCAGTTGCCGGCGAGTTGGTCGTGACGACTTCGCGTCCCAGCGAGCTTGTCTACCTTGAGGAGCGCGCGTTTGGTGGCCTGGTGCCGCGAATAGTGTCGGACCTTGAGGGGCCGGCGGGCGCCATGCGCGGCATCGCGAGCTCGCTGGCTGCGGCTCGGCTTCCTCTCGTGGCAATCGTCGCCTGCGATATGCCGTTTGTCTCGCCGGAACTCATCGGCGCGCTTGCCGATCGTGTTGAGGCCGAGGCGCTCGACGTGTGCGTGCCGCGCGAGGAGCGGGGGATTGAGCCGCTTTGCGCCGTCTGGCGCCGTGACGCGTGTGCGCCGGCCGCCCAAGAGCTGCTCGCCTGCGACCGCCAGCGCATTCGCTGCCTGATCGATCGCGTTCAGGCTGGTTATATGGATGAGCCGCAGATCGTTAGGGCCGCGGGCTCGACGCTCTGCTTCGAGAACGTCAATACGCCCGAGGAGTTTGCGGCGGCCGAGTTGCTCACCTAGACGATTGGAGTTGTCATGTCTCACGATATTTGTCCCGACACGGGAGAGCCTTGCACTTGCGATGGTTCCGAGCCCTGTACCTGCGGCTGCGGTGGCTGTGGACATACTGAGGAAGAGGAAGCGGCCGCCGCGGCGTATCGTGAGGCGCACCGCGAAGGCCCGTCCGGTGATGCCCTCGACCACGAGCGCAAGATTATCGTGTCGTTTGACAGCACCTTCGATGTGATGGAATGCGAGCAGCTGTGCCTGGATGCCGGCGTGCCCGGGCGCATTATGCCTTTGCCCGGCTCCATTACCGCAGGTTGCGGCCTGTGCTGGGCTATGCCGTTCTCGGGCGATGCACTCGCCGCCTTCCGTGCTGCCACCGAAGGTCGCATAACCCCCGCCGACTACCATCAGCTCGTCCTCTAGCCACCGGCACCATCACAAAGGTGCCTGTCCCCAATGTGGTGGTTTGGAACACGTGGACGAAACAGCTTCGAAACACGCGATTTGTTCGTCAGGTGCTCAAAAACGCTTCTACCTGCATCGTAATCAAAACGAAACATCTGCTCGTCGGCTTATGCGAAACTTTGCTGCAACAGTGCGATATTATCCATACTCGATAAAGCTCGCGGCGCATGGGGCGCCTCGAACGACACTTTTCTTTTCCATCAATTGGAGGAAGCATGAGCTACACGCAGAAAGTTCTCGACGAGCTCAAGGCCCGCTATCCCGAGCAGCCTGAGTTCATCCAGGCCGCGACCGAGATCCTCGGCACCATCCAGCCGGCGCTCGACGCCCATCCCGAGTACGAGGAGGCCGCCCTGCTTGAGCGCCTCGTCGAGCCCGAGCGCATCGTTATGTTCCGTGTCCCCTGGGTCGACGACCAGGGCAAGGTTCAGGTCAACCGCGGCTACCGCGTCGAGTTCAACTCTGCCATTGGACCCTACAAGGGCGGCCTGCGCTTTAACCCGACGGTCACCCTGGGCATGCTCAAGTTCCTGGGCCTGGAGCAGATCCTCAAGAACAGCCTGACCACCCTTCCCATGGGCGGCGGCAAGGGCGGCTCCGACTTTGACCCCAAGGGCAAGTCCAACAACGAGATCATGCACTTCTGCCAGTCCTTCATGACCGAGCTCTATCGCCACATTGGCCCCAACACCGACGTTCCCGCCGGCGACCTGGGCGTTGGCGGCCGCGAGGTTGCCTACCTGTTTGGTCAGTACAAGCGCCTGACCAACGAGTGGACCGGCGTCCTTACCGGCAAGGGCCTCTCCTTTGGCGGCTCGCTCGCCCGTACCGAGGCCACCGGTTACGGTCTGGCCTACTTTGTGGACGAGTACCTCAAGAGCCGCGGAGACTCCTTCGAGGGCAAGAACGTCGTCGTTCACGGCTCCGGTAACGTCGCCATCTATGCAGTCCAGAAGGTCACCCAGCTCGGCGGCAAGGTCCTGGCCTGCTCCGACACCCATGGCTGGGTCGAGGATCCCGACGGCATCGACTACACCGTGCTCGAGCACGTCTACAACAAGAAGCGCTCCGGCCACGACAAGGGCGTTACGCTCGCCATGTACGTTGACGAGAAGCCCAACGCCGTGTGGCACGAGGGCGACGGCCGCGGCGTGTGGCAGCTGCCCTGCGACATCGCGCTGCCCTGCGCTCGCGAGAACACGCTGCTGCTCGAGGATGCCCAGGCGCTCGTCGCCAACGGCTGCAAGGTGGTCGGTGAGGGCGCGAACATGCCCACGACCATCGAGGCTACGACCTACTTCCAGGAGAACGGCGTCGCCTTTATGCCCGGTAAGGCTGCCAACGCCGGCGGCGTGCTCGTGTCCGGCCTGGAGATGAGCCAGAACGCCGAGCACCTGTCCTGGACCTTCGAGGAGGTCGACGGCAAGCTCGAGCAGCTCATGCGCGGCATGTTCCACAACGTGGACGACACCGCCAAGGAGTACGGCGAGGAGGGCAACTTCGTCATGGGCGCCAACATCGCCGGCTTCCTGAAGGTCGCCGACGCCATGCTCGCCCAGGGCGTCTGCTAAATCTTCGCTCGATATAGCATGTGATGAGGCTCCCAGTCATCTTGGCTGGGAGCCTTTTCTATCCCGGAGGACTCTTCATAACTTGCGGTGAAATACGGACTGTTTAGCGTCCCAGAATGGCTAATCAGTCCGTATTTCACCGCAAGTTATGGATGGGTGGGTGGATTTTGTCCTAAAACGGTGTGCGGCCCCTCGTTTGGTACACTTAAAAGTACTGGACAAGTGAAGAGATGGGGGAGAACGTGCTCAAGTTCGGTACCTACGTCCGTGTTGGAAACGCGGCCGAAGCCTATGAGCTCTTACAGAAGAACCGCAACAACAAGATTGTGGGCGGCGGCATCTGGATGCGCCTGGGTTCGCGTCGCGTGGCGACGGCGATTGACCTTTCTGCCTGCGGACTCGATCAGATCGAGGAGACCGAGACCGAGTTTCGCATCGGCGCCATGTGCACCCTGCGCCAGCTCGAGCGCCATGTCGAGCTCAACGCGCTTGTCAACAACGTCTTTGAGTTCGCCGTCCACGATATCGTGGGCGTGCAGCTGCGCAATACCGCCACGGTGGGTGGCAGCATCTACGGCCGCTTTGGCTTCTCGGACGTTCTCTCCGCCTTTCTCGCGCTCGATTCCTATGTTGAGTTGACGGGCGCCGGCCGCGTGCCGCTCGCCGAGTTCGTGGACATGGGTTACGTGCGCGACGTGATCGAGCACATCGTGGTCGTCAAGCACGACTACCGTGCGAGCTACGAGGCCGTGCGCAAGGCCGCGACCGACTTCCCCTCCTTAAACGTCACCGCCGCCTGGTGGGACAACAGCTGGCATGTCACCGTGGGTGCCCGCCCGCTGCGCGCGACTCTGCTGCAGGGCGAGGCATGCGGCCTGGTGAACGAGCGGCCTTCCGAGGACGAGCTGCGTGCCCTGGCCGCGTCCGTACGCGCGCTGAGCTACGGCACCAACATGTGGGGCTCGGCTGACTACCGCCGTCGCATCTCGGCCCCGCTGGCGATTCAGGCTGTGCGTCGCGCCGCCGGCATCGAGCTTTCGGCCGCGCTTGCCCGCGAGCTCGAGACCGTGCAAGTGCCTAAGTTTGCCACGGACGAGTATTCCTGCCGCCGCGTGCCCGGCGTCGATTCTAGCGAGGTGCGCTAATGGCTGCCAAACTCATCGATCTTTCCTTTACGCTCAACGGCCGTAAGGTCAAGGTTCAGATTGCCCCCGACACCATGCTCTTTGCACTGTTGCGCGAGCAGGGCTGTGCGTCGGTGCGCTGCGCCTGTGAGACCACCAACTGCGGCCTGTGCACGGTGTGGCTCGACGACGACCCGGTGCTGAGCTGCTCGGTTCCCGCCGCCCGTGTTGAGGGCCGCTCCATCACCACACTCGAGGGTCTCAAGGCCGAGTCTGAGGCACTGACCCGCGCAATGGCTGCCGAAGGCGCCGAACAGTGCGGTTTTTGCGCCCCCGGCCTTATCATGAACGTACTGGCGCTTGCCCGTGCCGCCAAGGAGGACCCGAGCCTCGTCGCCACGCGCGAGGAGCTGTCGCGCCAGCTGGCCGGCAACCTCTGCCGTTGTAGCGGCTACGAGAGTCAGCTGCGCGCCATCGTGCGCTTCCTCAACGAGTCCGGCGTGCAGGTGGGCTTCGAGATGCCCGAGCTGCCGGTCAACGACACCAGCTGCGACGGCGTCACTTACAAGCAGATTACCCACAAGCAACCCAAGAAGGACTCGAAGGCTCTGCTCGAGGGCCGTCCCGTCTACACCGGCGATATGGTGCCCGCCGGTGCGCTCATCGTCAAACTCAAGCGCAGTCCCTATGCCCGCGCCAAGATCCGCTCCATCGATACGTCGCGCGCCCTGAAGGTGCCCGGCGTCGTGGGCGTCTACACCTACGAGGACGTGCCCAAGCGCCGCTTTACCATCGCCGGCCAGAGCTATCCGCAGCCTTCGCCTTACGACCGTCTGATTCTCGAGAACCTCGTCCGTTACCAAAACGAAGAGGTGGCAATCGTCGCTGCCGAGACCGAAGAGGCTGCCGACAAGGCACTCAAGCTCATCAAGGTCGACTACGAGGTGCTCGAGCCGCTGCTCGACTTTACCCAGGCGCTCGATAACGACATCGTGGTCCACCCCGAGGGCGACGTGACCTTTATGTTCCCGCAGGGCGGCGACGTGTCCCGCAACCTGGTGTGCAGCGGTACCAGCGACTTTGGCGACTTGGACGAGGCGTTCGCTCAGAGCGACATTGTCTTTGAGCGCACCTACACCAGCCAGGCCACGCAGACCGCGCCTATGGAGACCTTCCGCGCCTTCGCGACGACCGACGCCTTCGGCCGCATCTCGGTGACCACCTCTACGCAGGTGCCCTTCCACGTGCGCCGCATGGTCGCGCAGTCGCTCGACATTCCGCAGTCGCAGGTGCAGGTCATTAAGCCGCGCATCGGTGGCGGTTTTGGCTCCAAGCAGACGGGCTGCTGCGAGATCTTCGTGGCATTCGTCACCCAGCAGACCGGCCGCCCGAGCTACTGTTGCTACACCCGTGAGGAGACCATCACCGCGGGCAACTCGCGCCACCAGATGCAGATGACCGTTAAGCTGGGCGCCATGAACGACGGCACCATCACGGCCATCGATCTGCACACGCTGTCCAACGCCGGCGCGTACGGCGAGCACGCCACCACGACGATCGGCCTCTCGGGCCACAAGAGCCTGCCCATCTACAACCACGTGAAGGCGAGCCGCTTTAGGTGGGACGCCGTCTACACCAACACCAACCGCGGCGGCGCATATCGCGGCTACGGTGCCACCCAGGGCCAGTTTGCCGTGGAGAGCGCCGTCAACGAGCTCGCCGACATGCTGCACATGGACCCCGCCGACCTGCGCCTTAAGAACATCGTGCGCGAGGGCGAGATCATGCCGCAGTACTACAACGAGAAGCTCAACGCCTGCGCGCTCGACCGCTGCCTGCTGCGCGCGATGGACATGATCGGCTGGCGCGACAAGCCGCTGGCCGTGGACCTGGGCGACCGCGTGCGCGCCCTGGGCTGCGCGCTTACCATGCAGGGCTCGGGCATCTCCAACGTGGATATCGCCGGCATCGACATGCGCCTTGAAGAGGACGGCTTCATTACCATTGGCACCGGCGCCACCGATAACGGCATGGGCGTCGACACGATCCTGGCGCAGATTGCCGCCGAGGAGCTGGGCGTTGAGAGCTCGCTGATCGTGGTACGCGGCGTGGACACCGACGTGTCGCCGTTCGATGCCGGCTCGTACGCGAGCTCGGGTACGTACGTGACGGGCCTTGCCGCCAAGAACGCCGCGACCGAGCTGCGTGAGAAGATCTGCGCCAAGGCCGCCCAGATGTGGGACGTGGACGCCGCCGACGTGGTCTTTGATGGTCAGTACGTGCGCCTGTCCGACGAGCGTGCCGCGCGTGAGCAGAACCGCTACCTTACGCTGCGCGACTTTGCCAACCTGTGCGTCAAGAACATCGCAGGCGGCGACGCGCTCACCTCGCATGCCTCTGCCTGCCTGCCCGTTTCGCCCCCGCCGTTTATGGCCGGCATTGCCGAGGTCGAGGTCGACAAGGCCACCGGCAAGGTGACTGTGGTGGACTACGCGGCGGCTGTGGACTGCGGCACCGTGATCAACGAGGCGCTCGCGCGCGTCCAGGCCGAGGGCGGCATTGCCCAGGGTATCGGCCACGCGCTCTACGAAATCGTCGAGCATGATGAGCGCGGCCGCCTGCGCACCGGCAACTTTATGAGCTACAAGCTGCCCACGCGCCTGGATATCGGCAGTATTCGCGTGGCCTTTGAGCCGAGCTACGAGCCGACGGGCCCGTTTGGCGCCAAGTCGATCGGCGAGGTCGTCATCAACACGCCGCTCGCCGCCGTGGCCTCGGCCGTGGCACACGCCACCGGCCACCAGGTTCGCTCGCTGCCGATCACGCCCGAGAAGGCCCTGCTGGGGGAGTAACAGGTCAGCGAACAAGTCGTAATTGGCGGGGCGGGGCAACTCGTCCCGCCTTTTGCACTCGTGGTGAGGTCGTGAGCTTGTAAAAGGTGTGCGTGCGCTTGTCGTTCGTATCTGCTATCATTCCTAGTCTGTGCGCTCATGCGGGCGTGGCGGAATTGGTAGACGCGCCAGATTTAGGTTCTGGTGGGATTCCCGTGAAGGTTCGAGTCCTTTCGCCCGCACCAACGCACCTGCGTCGGCTCCTGCCGTCGCGACTCTTTGTTGCATAAAGGTACCAGCACCTCAGATAAGCTGGGCAGTATGAGGAGGAACGTGTTGAACATCACCGCTTCTGACGTCAAGGACGCCAAGCTCACCGCTACGGTCACCATCCCGGCCGCCGACGTCGACGCCGCGATTAAGAAGGCCTACAAGGACACCGCCAAGAAGTACCGCTTCCCGGGCTTCCGCGCCGGCAAGGCTCCCCGTCCGGTCATCGACTCCGCCCTTGGCGCCGAGGCTACCCTCGCTCAGGCCACCAACGACCTGATCGCCGCCAACGAGCCCGTCGTCCTCAACGAGCTGGACATCGTCCCCACCAAGAACGGTGACTACAAGGAGCTCGATCTCGCCAAGGATCACGAGGACTACACCTACACCGTCGAGTTCTCCCTGCGTCCTGCTGCCGAGCTCTCCTCCTTCGACGCCGTCGAGATCGAGATGCCTCCCGCGGAGGTCACCGAGTCCGAGATCAACAACCAGGTCGAGATGCTCCTCAACTACCGTGCCACCTTCGAGGACGTCGAGGGTCGCGCCGTCGAGGCCGAGGACTACGTTACCGTCGACCTCAAGGCCGTCGAGAACGCCGACAACTTCGCCGCCGAGGGCCGCATGCTCATCGCCGGCAGCGATAGCAACCCCAAGGAGTTCAACGAGGCCCTGATCGGCGCCAACGTTGACGACGTCAAGACCGTCACCTGGACCGACGAGGTCGAGGAGGGCGAGGAGGCCGAGACCCACACTGTCGAGGTCACCGTCAAGGGCATCAAGGTCCGCAACACCCCCGAGCTCACCGACGAGCTCGTCAAGTCCGACTTTGGCTTTGACAGCATCGACGCTATGCGCGACGCCATCAAGATCGAGATCGAGCAGGACAAGGCTTCCCGCCTGCCGGCCGAAAAGGAGAACCGTTGCGTCTCCGCTCTCGCCGAGCGTCTGCAGCTCGACGAGATGGACGCCGACTACGAGCAGTCCGTCTTTGAGGAGCTCGGCCAGAACTTCCTGTCCAACCTCGCTGCCCGCGGCATGACCCTGGACACCTGGCTGCCCGCTTCCGGCCTGACCATGGAGCAGTTCATCGGCGACCTGCACAAGCAGGCCAACGACGTCGCCCGTGAGTCCCTTGCGCTCGACGCTCTCGCCCGTGAGCTCAAGATCGAGGTCACCGAGGACGACATTAACGCCGAGTTCGAGAAGGCCGGCGTCAAGGACGTCGAGGCTTCCAAGGCCGAGTTCATCGCCGATGGCCGCATGCCTGCCGTCCGCGAGTCCATCCGTCGCTCCAAGGCCGTCGATCACCTGGTCGAGAACGCCAAGGTGACCGAGGTCGACGAGACCGCCAAGGACGCCGAGTAATTCTCGCCACCTTTCCTGCGAGCGCATGGATGCGCCCGTGATGGGGTAAAGTTATAAGCCGGTTATCCGGTTGTTTCGTACGGTGCCAGCCAATGCATAGCATGCGGGCACCGTACGTTTATCTAGAACCAATTTGGTCCGCAAGAGAGAAATGGAGATGCGTATGATCGCTAAGTTCGATTCCGCCCTCGTGCCATACGTTATCGAGCAGACGCCGCGCGGCGAGCGCAGCTACGATATCTATTCGCGCCTGCTCAACGACCGCATCATCTTCTTGGGCGAGGAGATCAACTCCGTCAGCGCCAACCTGGTCGTTGCCCAGCTGCTGCATCTTGAGAGCCAGGATGCCGAGAAGGATATCTCGCTCTACATCAATTCGCCCGGTGGCGAGGTCTACTCCGGCCTGGCGATTCTGGACACCATGAACTTCATTAAGCCGCAGGTCTCCACCATCTGTGTCGGTATGGCCGCGTCTATGGCCGCCGTGCTGCTTTCGGCCGGCGCCAAGGGCAAGCGCTTCTGCCTGCCGCACTCCAAGGTCATGATTCACCAGCCCAGCGGCGGTGCCCAGGGCCAGCAGACCGAGATCGAGATCGTGGCCGAGGAGATCAAGAAGACCCGTCGCGAGCTCAACCAGATCCTGTCCGACGCCTCGGGCCAGCCCATCGAGAAGGTCCAGGCCGATACCGAGCGCGACAACTACCTGACCGCTGCCGAGGCCCTCGACTACGGTCTAATCGACCGTATCGTCACCTCGCGCGATCTTGCCGCGAAGGACGCCTAGGATGGCAGGTAACATGCAGGACAACTTTGACGAGAACGGCAACCCCATCCGCTGTTCCTTCTGTGGAAAAGAGCAGGGCCAGGTCCGTCGTCTCGTAAAGGGCCCGACCAACATCTTTATCTGTGACGAGTGCGTCGCCGCCTGCTCCGAGATCCTTGAGGAGTCCCTGGCTTCGGACTTTATGGACGCCGCCCGCAACGGCAATCTCCCGGGTTTCCTCAACGACCACGGCCAGGCTGCGTCCCAGCCCGCCGTTGACCCCGAGGCCGAGGGCTTTGAGCTCGAGGACGACGCCCGTCAGGTCATTACGCATGTGCCGACGCCGCACGAGATCTATGACGAGCTTTCGGCCTATGTTATGGGCCAGGAGGACGCCAAGCGCGCCATGTCGGTTGCCGTGTACAACCACTATCGCCGCGTGATCGAGGGCGGCGCCGCGCTTTCGGCCTTTGACGACGGTTTGGACTCGCAGCTCGGTGATGATATGGACGAGGTGGAGCTCGCCAAGTCCAACATTTTGCTGCTCGGTCCCACCGGTACCGGTAAGACCCTGCTCGCCCAGACGCTCGCGCGCATCCTCGAGGTGCCGTTTGCCATCGCCGACGCCACCGCGCTTACCGAGGCAGGTTACGTGGGCGAGGATGTGGAGAACATCCTGCTCAAGCTTATCAACGCCGCCGATGGCGATATCGAGCGCGCGCAGGTCGGCATTATCTACGTGGATGAGATCGACAAGATTGCCCGCAAGGCCGAGAATCTCTCCATTACCCGCGATGTTTCGGGCGAGGGCGTTCAGCAGGCGCTGCTTAAGATTCTTGAGGGCACGGTGGCAAGCGTTCCGCCCACCGGTGGCCGTAAGCATCCCCAGCAGGAGCTGCTGCAGATCGACACGACCAACATCCTGTTTATCTGCGGTGGTGCCTTTGTGGGTCTGGACAAGATCATCGCCGATCGCGTGGGAAACAAGGGCGTGGGCTTTAACTCCGAGATTGCCGGCCCCACCTCGGTCGACGAGAACGACCTGCTGCGCCAGGTGCTCCCGCAGGACCTCAACGCCTTTGGCATGATCCCCGAGTTTGTGGGACGTACGCCTGTCGTCACCCAGACGCAGGCGCTCGACGAGGACGACCTGGTGTCGATCCTGACCGAGCCCAAGAACGCCGTGGTGCGTCAATACCGTAAGATGTTCCAGCTCGAGGACGTTGAGCTTGAGTTTGAGGACGCCGCCCTGCACGAGATCGCCCGCATGGCGCTCGCCCGCAAGACCGGCGCCCGCGGCCTGCGCTCCATCTGCGAGGACGTGCTGCAGCAGACGATGTTCGACCTCCCCAGCGAGGAGGGTGT
>CAUADW010000039.1 GCA_958427895.1 uncultured Collinsella sp. | reverse complement strand
AGGCAAGCTCCGAGAAAGACGCTGCCGTCGAGGCCAAGGGCAGCCTCGCAGCCACAAACGCCTCCCTCAACGTAAACGGTGTTGAATATGGCGTCTATGCCCACAAGGGCATCACCCTCGATCATGCAAACGTGACGGTCCGTGCAAGTAAAGGCAGATACGGTGGCGCCAACGCCCTCTTCACCTACCAGGACGACATCGTCGTCAAGAACGGCTCCACCGTGGACGCGTTTGCGGAAGGCGAGGTTTCGGCTGCATTCTCCACCAGAAACGATCGGCCCAACGAGAAGGGCGGCCACATCTACATCAGCGACTCCGTTGTCAAGGCCATAGCCCGCTATGTCGAGAACGGCGACGGCCCCATCCCCTACAGCGAAAACCAAGATGGCGAGACGAGGCGCGAACCCCAAGGCGAGAACATCGGCATCATCGCCCAGACCAGCGAGGGCGTCACACCCGCAGTCATCTCGATCATCCGCAGCAAGGTAACGGCCGAAGGAGATACAGCGGCAATCTTTGCCCGTGCCATGAGCGCTGACGGCAAGACAATCGGCACCATCAAGATTGAGAACGCCGCCATCCAGACGCCCGAAGGCGGCAAGGTCATTGACTATCGCAAGCTCCGTGACGGCATCTACGAGGCAGGCCAAGCCATCGGCACGGGCGACGCCACGGTCGACTCCCTCTATATCAAAGCAGTCGCCAAAAGTACGACCATCGCACCTCCCGAGGTAGCCAAGCCGGAAGACCCCAAGCCCGACGAGACCAAGCCCGCAGAAAGCAAGCCCGCGGAGTCCAAGCAGAACCCCAAGCCTGAGGGCTCAAAGCCGACCAAGGCCGTTGCGGCTTCAACCACGAAAGCCAAGACTACCGGCGTGCTCGCGGCAACCGGCGACACCTCGGGTGCGGCCATCGTGGCAACCGTCCTTGCGGGAACAGCCGCTATCGCCGCAGGCACCATGGCGAGCCGTAAGCGTTCTTAGACGCCTCTGCGCACATGGCAGCTCCCGCGAAGGCCCCGAGCCCCAGCACCGTTTAACAACGCCACCGCCGAGCTCCCCTCCGGCGGTGGCGTTTTCCATATGCGTCCGCAGGGGATGCACGAGATTGTCTTTGGTCTAGCCCAACCGGCATACGCTGGCGTGCGACAATTGGGGCTGCCGATATCACAACACTGAGAGAAGCCCGTCATGGAAGCGCATCAAAAGCAGATAACCGTTTATTCGAATCATACGGAAAGCGCACCTGTCATTTACCTCCCCGTGGTAATGGGCGACGGCGGCGAGGTCTATGACCGCTGCCGAGAGCTCGACTGTCCGCCATTCACCCTCGTCGCCATTGGCGGGCTCGATTGGAATCGCGAGCTGAGCCCCTGGGCATGCGACGGAACCGTACGCGATGCCGAACCTTTTGGCGGCCAAGCTGCCGGTTTTCTTGATGAGCTGCTGAATCAGATAATCCCCCAGGTCGAGTCGTCGCTTCCTCAGCCGCCCACCTGGCGCGGCATTGCCGGTTACTCGCTCGCGGGCCTCTTCGCACTCTGGTCCCTCTGGCAAACCGACGCCTTTGACCGCGCCGCGAGCGCATCGGGGTCGCTATGGTTTCCCGACTTTGTCGACCGTGCCAGCACGGCCCCTTTTGCCGGCAGCCCGCAAGCCGTCTACCTGTCACTCGGCAAAAAGGAAACCAAGACGCCCAACCGCATGATGCGGCATGTACTCGACGACACACGCGCGATGGAAGCGTTGCTCGTCGAGCGCGGCATTCCAACAACGCTGGAGCTCAACCCCGGCAATCACTTTGCCCAAACCGACTTACGCATGGCCCGCGGCATCCACTGGATACTGACACATTAAAAATGGTGCCCACACGCATATACGCATGGGCACCATATCTTGTTTTAGCTGAACGCAGCTGCTACTCAGCAGCCTCCTCAAGCTCGGAGACATCAAACTCAAAGTCGTTACCCGGCAGGATGGCGTTGAGCACAATGCCCACCAGTGAGCCCACGGCAATGCCGGACAGCGAAATGGTCACGCCGCCCAGCTCCAACACGATGGCGCCGGCGGTGCTGTACGCGATGCCGAGCGAAAGCACGAGCACCAGCGCGGCAACCAGCACGTTGCGGTTGTTCTGGAAATCGACCTGGTTCTCGATGAGGTTGCGGACGCCCACAGCGCTGATCATGCCGTAGAGCACGAGCGACACACCGCCGATCACACACGCCGGCATGGCCGCAATGACAGCCGCGAACTTGGGGCAGAACGAAAGCACGATGGCGCAACACGCGGCAATTCGAATTACGTGCGGGTCGAACACGCGCGTCAGGGCGAGCACGCCGGTGTTCTCACCATACGTAGTGTTGGCCGGAGCGCCAAAGAGCGAAGCCAGAATCGTGGCAAGGCCGTCGCCGAGCAGCGTGCGATGCAGACCGGGATCGGCAATGTAGTTGCGCTCGCAAGTCGAACCGATAGCAGAGATATCGCCGATATGCTCGATCATGGTCGCGAAGGCCAGCGGCATGATGGTGATGATGGCCGTCGTGGCAAGACCGCTATCGAACTGCGGCCCAAAGAGTGCAAACACGGTGTTGTCCCACACGATGGGCAGACCGACCCACGGAGCGGCGGCAACGCCCGAGAAATCAACCTCGCCCAGCGCAGCCGCAACGGCATAGCTCACCACAACGCCCAGCAAAATCGGCACGATCTTGACCATGCCGCGGCCCCAAATGTTGCAGATGACGATAACGGCAACGCCAATGACAGCCACAAGCCAGTTGGTCTGGCAGTTAGCAATAGCGGAACTTGCCAGAATCAAGCCGATGGAAATGACGATGGGGCCAGTCACCACCGGCGGAAAGAAACGCATGACACGCTTGGCGCCAAACGCGCGGAAGAGCGCCGCCAGCACCGGATAGAGCAGACCGGCACAAGCTACGCCCAGGCAGGCGTAGGGCAAAAGCTCGGTCTCGCCGTTGGGCGCGATTGCGGCATAACCGGCAATAAAGGCAAACGATGAGCCCAAAAATGCCGGCACCTTACCGCGCGACAGGAAGTGGAACAGCAGCGTGCCCAAGCCGGCAAACAAAAGCGTTGCCGATACCGAGAGGCCGGTGAGCACGGGCACCAGCACGGTGGCGCCAAACATGGCAAACAGGTGCTGTAGGCCGAGCAGGAACATGCGCGGGCGGCCGAGCGACGATGCGTCGTAGATGGCATCGCTGACGGCGGGCGTCGAGGACTGGGACATGGATGTCCTTTCGAATGGAAGGGCGATCAGGCATATCGGATAACCTGCCCGAACGATACGATCCGAACCATTGTACGCGATACACTATGCCTCGCACGCGCCGCCACCTGCAAACACTAGCGCTATTTCCAAACGCGCTCGGCAATGCGCTTGACCAGCGCGATCTTTGCCCATTGCTCATCCTCGGTCAGCTTGTTGCCAATCTCGCAGCTGGCAAAGCCGCACTGAGGCGACAGATACAGGTTCTCGAGCGGCACGTACTTTGCGGCTTCACGGATGCGCTCGACGATAACATCCTCGTTCTCGAGCTCTGCCGCCTTGGTGGTTACCAAGCCCAGCACGACCTTCTTGCCCGGGGCAACGTACTTGAGCGGCTCAAAACCGCCGGCGCGCGGCGTATCGAACTCCAGGTAAAATGCGTCGACATCCTCGTTTGCGAACAGGTACGGCGCGATGGGGTCATAGCCGCCCTCGAAGGCATAGGTAGAGTGGTAGTTACCACGGCACACGTGCGTGTTAATGACCAGGTCGTCGGGCTTGCCCTCGATGGCGGCGTTGTTGAGCGCCACGCCCAGCTCGCTTACCTTCTGCAGGTCGACCGGGCTCATGCCGGTCTTTGCCACGAAATCGGTATCGCAGTAGATGCCCCAGGTGCAGTCATCAAACTGGATGTTGCGGCAGCCTGCTGCGTACAGGTCGGCAATCACCGTGCGATAAGCGGCTGCAATGGCGTCGGCAAGTTCCTCATCGGTCTTGTAGACGGCGCGCAGACTCTCCTGCTGGCCATCGCAGCGATCGAGCGTGACTTCGGAGAACGTCTGGATAGGCGCCGGGATGGTCTGGCGTGCAACGTGGCCCTCCCCCTCGAGCGCCTTGACAAACTTAAAGTGCTCGACGAACGGATGGTTCTCGCCGCTAATGGGACCGGTCACCACGGCGGTGTCGGCGGTAGTCTCCTCATCGTGGAACATATAGCCCGTGCGCGAGGTACGACGCTCAATACCGCTGAGTCCCCACATAAAATCGAGGTGCCAGTAGCTGCGGCGAAACTCGCCATCGGTGATAACCTGCAGGCCGGCGGCCTTCTGCTTGTCCACCAAATCGCGAATGGCATCGTCCTCGACGGCCTTAAGGCCGGCGGCGTCGAGTGTGCCCGCGGCATAGGCGGCACGTGCATCCTTAACAGCCCGTGGACGAAGAAAACTGCCGACGATATCGGCGCGAAACGGCGCGTTCGGTTGAATCAAAGTGCTCATAGATATCTCCCTTTGCATTGGTTGCTTTACCGAGACAGAGTATGAGCGCTCATGTGGCCATCGTAAAATATATGTTTATAACAGTTTGATATAGATGTTTCCTATATCAGTCTGGACTGCCATAAAGAGACTTGAACCGTGCGGAGCACAGCACCCTAGATATGCTGACGAATCGCGTCGATATAGGCCCGACCGTAGCGCGTGAGCGTCGTGTTCTTGCGCGTGATGATGCCGATCTCCATGTACTCATCCACATCGAGCGGAATCGAGATAATGCCGGGGCCGTTGAGTTCGTGGCTAATCACGCCCGAGCACACCGTGTAGCCGTTGAGGCCCATGGCCAGGTTGAACAACGTCGCACGGTCGCGCACGCGGATATTCTTGCGGCGCTCAAACGTCGAGGTCAGTTCCTCGGAATAGTAAAACGAGTTGTAGCTGCCCTGCTCGTAGGACAGGAAGGGATAGTCCTCCAGGTCCTCGAGCGTCACGCTGGAGCGGCCCGCCAGCGGATGGTCTGCACACACAAAAACGTGCGGTGTGGCGCAGAAGAGTCCTTCGAACACGAGCTCGTTGGCCGCCAACATGCGCTCGATGACCTCGCGATTGTGCTCGGACAGGTACAGGATGCCGAGTTCGCTTTTCATATGCGCGACGTCCTCGATAATCTCGTGAGTCTGCTCCTCGCGCAGGGTAAAGTCGTAGCGCGCGGCATCGAACTCACGGATCACATCGACAAACGCGTTGACGGCAAAGGAATAATGCTGACAGCTCACACTAAAGTGCGGCACCTGCTCGGATGCGCCCTTGTACTTACCTTCGAGCAGATCGGCCTGGTCAAGCACCTGTCGCGCGTAGCCCAAGAAGGTCTCGCCTTCCTCGGATACAACGACACCCTTGTTAGTGCGCTCAAAGATGCGCACACCCATCTCGTTTTCGAGATCGCGGATCGATGCGGTAATCGAAGGCTGCGACACAAAGAGCCGGCGCGAGGCCTCGGTGATGCTGCCGCATTCGGCAACTTTGACGACATACCTGAGCTGCTGAAGCTTCATGGCTTTCTCCCTAGACGTTCGTGACGTCGAAACCCGTCGCATCCATCTGGCGCATAAACGGCGGCATCTCCCCCGTCGCGGCGCAGGCGGCAATCTGATGCAGAGCCCCGGCGACCGCATCGTCTGCCGCAGCGCCGATATGCCAGCGCGCGGCAGCCGTGACGGCCTCGTTGGCATTGGCGACTGCAACGGAGTTGGGAACGGCATCGATCATGGGCAGGTCGTTATCGGAATCACCGAATACGGCCACCTCGTCGGGCGTCAGGTCCAAAGCGCGCGCCAGCTCCAGCGCAGCGCAGCCCTTGTCCCAACCAGCCGGAAGGATGTCGAACAGGCGCACTCGGTTGTTGGGAAACACAAGCGAGAGTTCCGGCACCTCGGCGGCAACGCGCTCACGCAGCTCGGCAAGCTCTTCGCGCGAGCGGGCGCTCCAGATATTCGCCTTGAACACCGGCGCGTCATCGACAACAGGACGGCACGGGGCCTCTTCGCCTTTGAGCCATGCGTTGCCGCCCGACTCCATGGCGCGACGAACGCGCTCGGGATCACTCGTCACGCAATAGGCATCGTTGCCCCAAAAGTCATCGCCCAGGCTATAGACCTTCAGATAGGTATCGTCGGTCTCTTGCTCAAGATAGTCGGCAAGGCGCATGAGGGCACCGTTGTCGCTCGCACGGGAGGCAACAACCTCGCCGTCGACAAACATCACCTGGCCGTTACAGAACGCACCGGTCGAGAAGCACTCGGAACGATTTTTGAACATCCAGCCCATCGCGGACGGCTGGCGACCCGAAACCGGGCCAAAGTGCAGACCCGCCGCCTGCATGGCATGAATGCCCTCGATGGCGTAGTCGCTGGCGCCGTCATGCCCGGCTGGAATCAGCGTATCGTCCATATCGGTCAGCACAAGTTTAATCATAAGGCCCCCATTCGTATCGGTCCTACCTATTGTAACGACCTGCCAAAATAAACCTGTCCCTTTTTGGCAGGTGCGTTAGTATAGGGAACAACAGATTCGATGCGGGAGTGCCGGCGGTGCAAACCACAAGGCTGAGAGGGCATGGGGCCCAATCCTTTGAACCTGTCAGTTAATGCTGGCGTAGGGAGCATGCCGCCTTTACAGGGGCGCTGTCTATGCACAGCGCCCCTTTTCTATGCCAAGGAGGCATGTGCAGTGATTGATTCGGAACAGCTTAAGCAACATATGGTCAAGGCCGTGGAGGAGATTCGCGCTACCAATCCGATGGCCGGCTCCATCACCAACACGGTGACGATCGACTTTGTCGCCAATGCGCAGCTCGCCGTGGGCGGTTCGGCCGCCATGGTCTATCTGCCCGACGAGGGCGAGGCGCTCGTTGCCGGCGGCGGCGCCATCTATCTCAACATGGGCACGCTCTTCCCCATCTACGAGCAGACGATTCCCCGCGCGGCCAAGGCGGCACATGACGCCGGCAAGCCCTGGGTACTCGATCCGGTGGGTCTGGGCATCGGTAGCCTGCGCACCCAGCTGGTAAACGAGCTCAAGCAGTACAAGCCCGCCATCGTACGCGGCAACGCCTCCGAGATCATCGCACTCGCCGGCCTGTGGGGTCTTGAGGGCGAGGCCGCCGACCTGAGCCGTGTACGCGGCGTCGACACCACCGATACGGTCGACGCCGCCCGCGATGCTGCCGTGGCGCTCGCCCGCTACACCGGCGGCGCCGTGGTCGTCTCGGGCGAAGTCGACCTGATCACCGACGGCACGACCGTGGCCAAGTCCCACGGCGGCAGCCCGCTCATGTCCAAGATCACCGGCTGCGGCTGCTCGCAGGGCGGCGTGCTGGCCGTGTACGCCTGCGCCGCCGACCCGTTTACGGCAGCCGTCTGCGGCACCGCCGTCTACAACGTGGCCGGCACGCGTGCCGCCGCTGTCGCCGACGCCCCGGCAAGCTTTAAGGTCGCCTTTATCGACGAGCTCTACCGCGCAACCGCCCAGGACATTGCCGATAACCAACTCGAGCTCGAGGAGGCATAGGCCATGTCCGATCCCGCAACCAATACCGGCATGAACACACTCGTCGCTGTGGCCATCGCCCCGTGTGGCACCGGCGATGAGCTGTCCGCCGAGGTCGCCGAGGTCGTGCGTGTTATTCGCGAGAGCGGCCTTCCCAACCGCACCACCTCGATGTTCACCGAGATCGAGGGCGACTGGGACGAGGTCATGCAGGTCGTGCGCGACGCAACCTTTGTGTTGGCGAGCAAGGGCATCCGAACCGAAGTCGTGCTCAAAGCCGATATTCGACCCGGATTTACCGACACCATGACCGGCAAGCTCGAGCGCATGGAAGCGCAGATCAAAAAGCAGGAGGAAGCACGATGAGCATCCGCGACAACCTTGATATCTCGGCCTATCTGGTACTCGGCCCCGAAAACACCCTCGGGCGCCCCGTGGGCGATGTGGTGGCCCAGGCACTCGACGCCGGCTTTACCTGCATTCAGGTGCGCTCCAAGGTGGCAAGCGCCCGCGAGATCATCGCGCTGACCGGCGACGCCGCTCAAGCTATCGCACAGGCCGGCAAGACCGGTCAGGTCGCCTTGCTGATCGACGACCGCCTGGACTGCGTACTTGCCGCGCGCGAGCAGGGCATCGCTGTCGACGGCGTGCACGTGGGCCAGAGCGATATTCCCGTCGAGGTCTGCCGCAAGCTTCTGGGCCCCGACGCCATCGTGGGCCTTTCGGCCCGTTGCGAGGAGATGCTCGAGTACGTCAAGACCGCCGACATGAGCCTGGTCGACTACCTGGGCATCGGCCCACTCCACGAGACTGAGACCAAGCGCGATTGCGGACGCGCAGCCGATGGCTCCATCATCACCAAGAGCTTTGAGGACCTGGCCGCACTCCACGCGGCAAGCCCCGTACCCATCGTGGTGGGCGGCGGCGTCAAGACGGCCGACCTGCCGCAGCTCAAGGCCACCGGCGTCGACGGCTTCTTTGTGGTGAGCGCTGTCTGCAGCGCCGATGACCCCTACGCCGCCGCCAAGGAGCTTGTCGAAACCTGGCAGCAGGCATAAGTCTAGGCCGAGCAGTTGCTCCGCAGCCTCATATCTTCAGCAATGGAAAGCGCATCCCAGTTTGGACCTCCATTCCGGGATGCGCTTTCCGCATGCGACCCTTACCCCGCCAGATACGCTTCCAACGCCGGCAAGGTCGCCTCCGCATCGTGGCGACCGATCTGGTAGATGCGCTCGAGCTCATCGGGCTCGCGGCACAGCGACGGTACCTTCACCGATTCGCTCGGACGCACCACAAAGATATCGCCGGCAGCCTCACGACGTGCCAGGTCATCGAGCGTGGCATTGTAAACCTCATGCCGATGCTCAAGCGCTGCGACAAACTCCGGATAGTGACGGAACACGCGACGCAGCATGGGCATCACGCTGTTGGGCTGCTTCACAAAGCCTACCGGCTGCGTGAGTACCACGATATTGCGGTCATACCCCTGCGCAAACAGCCATGCACTGGGAATAGAATCAGCCACGCCACCATCCAGATACTTATGCCCGTCAATAGCAACGGGACGCGTCGCCACAGGAATCGCCGACGATGCCCGGATCCACTCGATATCCCGCTCGTCACCATAGGGCAGGTCGTGGTAGACGGCCTTGCCCGTCTCGATATCGGTGCACACGCACGTAAACCGCATGGGACAGGCGCGATACGCCTCCAAGTCAATGGGATCGCGCTCGATAGGCACCTCGTGATAGGCAAAATCGGCATTGAACATGTCGCCGGTCCGCAGCCAGCTTGCTACACCCGCATAGCGCTTGTCGGCACAATAGGCCTTGTTATAGCGAATGGCGCGTCCGATCTGGCGCGATTTAAAGTTGTAGCCAAACGCCGCGCCCGCCGAGACACCCACCATATGGTCGCAGGTCAAACCGTGCTCCATCCAAACGTCGAGCACGCCCGCCGTATACATACCGCGGTAGCCGCCTCCCTCGAGCGCAAGCCCCACCGTGCGCGTCATATTTGGCTGTGTCATGCGACCATCTCCGTTCCTGCGTTTAAAACCGGGACAAGTATACCCGTCAACATATACCGCCCCAGTCGCATTTTCATCGAACATCGCATCGTCGCGCTACCGCCTGTCGAATAATAGCCGCCCACAGCATGTGCACCCATATATAATTCTGCACTGTTGTTTATACTACTCAGCAGTTATCAACAGCGAACATTAGCCGGTAAATTAACCCAACAACGCAGCAAGGCGGGGGCCTGGATACACGCAAAGCGCCAAACAACAACGCGTGTGCACAACGAGCTCGCCCGACGCAATCCGCCCGACCTCAGAAAGCCGCTTACGACATGGATACTGTCAGCAATTACACCGAAACGCTCGAAAAGACCGTCCGTGACCTTCTCGAGCGTCAGGATGATCTGATTAGGACCGCCTTTACCGACCAGCTTACCGGACTTGGCAACCGCGGCGGCTTTGCCCGCTCCCTCGAGGAGCTCTGGGAGCAGGACATCCCCGTTACCATGGCGTTCATCGACATCGACAATCTCAAGCACTGCAACGACGTCTTTGGGCATGACGAGGGCAACCGCTATATCTTGCAGGTAAGCCTCTATCTCAAACTGTATATGAAAGTGGACGAAGCGGCGTTTCGCATAGGCGGCGACGAGTTTGCCATCCTATCTACGATTGCGACCGAGGACGACCTCGCCGAACGTCTGGAACACTGCCGAACGGTCCTGCTCAAAAACAACGATTCCGAGATGCCCCGCTCGTTTAGCTATGGAGTGTCGTATGCCGACCCCGCCCTGGGCGAAGCCCCCAATCGCATGACGCTCGATGCCGACCATCGCATGTACGACTACAAGCTACGTCATGCCATGCACCTTGATCGACGCAATATCACGCAAGTCCACGCCGACGACTTCGAAATAAGCGATCGCATTTTCGATGCCTTTTCGATGCTCAACGAGGGCCGCTATTTCTTTATCGAGAACTTGGACAAACATCGCACCCTTTGGTCACAAGGCGCCTTGCGCGATCTTGGCCTTCCCTCGGAGCACATAGACAACTGTCGCGATTACTGGAAAACGCGCGTCCATCCTGATGACCTTGAGGCCTACATCAACGACATCGACCAGGTCTATAACGGCACCAAGCACCGTCGCGTCATGCAGTATCGTGTGCGCAATGCCGTCGGCGACTACGTCCTCTGCCGTGCTCGCGGGTTTCGCATCGACGGCGACGAAAATGTCCCCTCGCTCTATGTCGGCGAGCTCGTCAACCACTCACTTGCCGAAACCGTCGACGCCGCGACAGGCCTCGGCACCCAGCGCATGTTGGTCAATGCCATCGACGCCTGTCGTTGCGACCGTTGCGAGACGGGCCTTATAGCGGTGCGCGTTCGTGGCACGACAAAGCTCAACGAGCTCTACGGAGCCGAGGCTGTCGACAACACGCTCGCCGAATACGCAGGCCGCATGCTGTCGATCACCCGCGGCAGGAGCAGGGTCTACCGTTCACGTAGCGTCCAGTTCGTCGTGCTCAGCAATGACCTGGACCACGAGGCATTCGAGCAACTGACCCACCACCTTAAAGAGGCCGTTTTCGCTCCTGTTCGAATCGCAGGCGACACCATTACTCCCGTCTGTCTTGTCGTCCCGACCTTTTACGAACACTTAACCCATCAGGCGACCGCCGTTTTAGGCGAACTCGACCGTCGCCTTCGCACGGCCGGCGGGCTTGTTCCCAACGACAGCCTCCCCATACCCGAGGCTGAGCGCAAAAGCGCCATCGCCGAACGTATCGACTCGCTCACGGGCCTCTATCGACCCAGCGAGTTTATGCGGCGCGCCAACGCTTTTCTCGAGGCAAGGCGCGACGGCGCCTGGTGCATCGCCACGGTCGACATGGGCCACATGCGCCTGTTTAACGAATGGTATGGACAGGCCGAAGGCGACCGCCTGCTTGCCGATGTGGGCACGGTCCTCAAGGACATCGAGAATGCCGGCATGGGCGTCGCAGGGTACTGGGGCCAAGATGACTTTTGCGTACTCATCCCCTTTAGGCACATCACCGTCCATCAAATCTACAACCGCGTTCGCGAGGCAGTAGCCAGGCATGATGACGGCGTAGGTTTTTGGCCGTCCATGGGCGTTTACCCCATCGACTCCAATGAGGAAATCACCATCGATGCGCAGGCGAAGGCCACGTTTACCAATCAACGCGCAAAAAACGACTTTAAGGAGCGCATTGCCATTTTCTGCCCCGCGGAGTACGAGCGCGAAGTCGCGTTCCACCGCACGCTGGCCGAATTCCAGTACGCGCTCTCAGATGGTCGTATTACCTACCACTTGCAGCCACAGGTCGATATGGAAACCGGTGAGATTATTGGCGCCGAAGCACTCACCCGCTGGATTGACAAGGACGGCTCTCTCATTTTGCCCGCAACGTTTATCCCCGCACTCGAGGAAAGCGGCTTTGTAGTGACGCTCGACAAATATGTTTGGCAGGGCGTCGCCATGTGGCTCCGCGAGCGCCTCAATCGAGGACTTCGCGTGGTTCCGATCTCCCTCAATGTGTCGCGCGTAGACATTCTTGCCTGCGATGTCGCCGAGCATATGGGGTCGCTCGCCGCCCAGTACAACCTGCCGCCCGAACTCATGCACATCGAGATCACCGAGACCGCCTATACCGGAGAGTCCGAGGCCGTGGATAAGCTGACCGCGGATCTGCACACCCGTGGCTTCTCGACCTACATGGACGATTTTGGCACCGGCCAGTCCACGCTCGCGATGCTCAAGAACGTCAACGTCGACGTCATCAAGCTCGACCGTACCTTTGTGCCCACCGACCGCGATCAAGGCCGCAGCGCGCAGATCGTGTCATCGATGCTCGAGATGGCGCAGTCGCTCCATCTGCCCGTCGTGGTTGAAGGCGTCGAGACAAACGAGCAGGCAAACATGCTACGACAAATGGGCGCCCGCTACGCTCAGGGCTTCCTCTACTACCGTCCCATGCCGGCGAAGGATTTTGAGGCATTGCTCGATGGTGGCAATAACAACTGATACGCTCGCGCGCAAAACGCCACCGCCGAAGGGGGAATTTGCCTCCATTAGCTAACTTATATCCCCAATTCAACCCGAATTGGGGATATGATACAAACCATTGTTCCGCCCAAGGAGGTTATCCATCATGAACAAGTCGTACCGCATGGGCGAACAATCGATTATTGTCTATCTTCAGCGACTTGCAAATGGCATCTCGACCGCCGAACTCGATGTTGCCGCGCTGCCTGCTGAGCTACGCGCCGTTGGCGAGCAACTGCAAAAGACGCATGCCATCCTGCAACAAGAGCGCCGGCTGCTTGAGCGCAACGCCTATATCGACCCGCTCACCAACTTGGGCAACCGCAACGGATTCGACCGTCACGTCGAGCAGCTCTGGCGCAAAGGCGACCCCTTCACCTGCGCCTATATTGACATCGACCATCTCAAGCATTGCAATGATAGGTTTGGCCACGCCGAAGGCAATCGCTATATTCTGAGCATCTGTCGCACGCTCTCCGAAACCATGGAGCACGATGAGATGCTGTTCCGTATCGGTGGAGACGAGTTTGTGCTCATCTCGCTCTCCGCAAACGAGACCGAACTCGAGCAGCGCTTGGAGCAGGTACGTGCCGGGCTGATCGAGGCGAGCTCAGGCGGCAAGGCGCCCATGATCGGCAGCTTTAGCTTTGGCTGCTCGCGCGTCGATCCACTTGCCGGCGACACGCGTCGCCAGATGACGATGGATGCCAATCGCAAGATGTATCGCTATAAGCTTATGCATCGTGTGCAGCAACCGAAAGACAATGATGCGCCGCAACGCCCAATCGTCGATCAGCCTCCCTGCAACGACCGAGTGTTCCAAGCGATCTCAATGAGCTCCGAGACACGCTATCCGTTCATCCTTAACCTCGATACTGGAGAATCGCAATGGTCGGTCAATGCCGTGCGTGATTTTGACCTGCCCTCCCAGCACCCTTTTAACTCACTCGACATGTGGCTCGCCCGCGTTCATCCCGAGGACCGCGACAACGTACGCGCCGAGCTCGACATGGTGATAAACGGCACGTGGCACTTCCACTACATGCAGTACCGCGTGATGGATGCCACCGGAGCGTACGCGCTTTGCGACTGCACGGGCTACCGCTTGGACGGCACCGATACCGAACCTAACATGTACGTGGGCATTATCATCAACCGAAGCCTAGCGGATACGACCGACTCGGTAACGGGCCTGGGCGATGTCCACGCGCTGGTCAACGCTATTGGAGAGATGCGCCGCGTGGCGCGCAAGGCGGGTTTGATCGCCATTAAAATCGACGATATCGCTCAGGTCAATGCCCGCTTTGGCTTTGATGCGGGCGACCGCGTTTTGGCAGAAAGCGCCGCCTGCCTCATGGAATGCTCGCGCGGCAAGGGTCGCCTGTTCCGCTCGACGGGACCAATGTTCGTGGCGCTTTTCGACGACTTTGATCCCGAAGAGACCGACTCGATCGCAGACGAAATCGAGCGGTTCCTGGGTTCCCCCGTGCTCATCGGCTCGCTTGAATATCAGCCACCCATTCGTGTAGCGACGCTTCATCTGGACGCTGTCGATCGACAACCCGTTTCCATTTTGAACGAGCTCAAAGCGTTGCTCGGGAAAGCCGTGCAGGTGCCAGGTACCAAACTGGATTAGCACCGCGCCCGCGCCGCCTCCCCCATCGTGCGATAATCCTCTGCAGAAGCCACCAAAAGCAGAGGGAGTTTGTGATGAAGGTTCTTTTGGTCAATGGCAGCCCCAAGGCAAACGGCAACACCGCCCGTGCACTCGCCGAGGTCGCCGAGCAGCTCAATGCAGAAGGCATTGATACCGAGGTGTTTCAGCTGGGCGCCAAGCCCATTCGCGATTGCATCGGTTGCGGCCAGTGCGGCAAGCTTGGCGGTCGCTGCACCTTTGACGACGACGTGGTGAACGAGCT
>CAUADW010000038.1 GCA_958427895.1 uncultured Collinsella sp. | reverse complement strand
GACACGCATAAAAAGCCTCCCATTTCTCATGTCCAAGAAATGGGAGGCAGTTCACAGGAGTCCTAGGGGCTTCTGATGGTCGCGGCGTCGACAAACAAGCGCAAATAGGCGTCAGCGAACGGCCCTCAAACCTAAGTGAGTAGACTTTTTTGCAATAGCCAAGCACAGCCCGCATAGCGAAAACTAAAACCGCAGGTAGAGCCCTTGCGCAAAAGCCATGTGCTCGCGACATCGCAAAAAGTCTACTCACTTAGCTGGCAACTGCACCAAACGGCCGGGCAGAACGCCCATTTCCTGCATTTTCTCGCGCGCTGGCACCCCGCGCCGCCGCTACGCCATAATAGTTGGCGGACAAACGCGAGAGAAAGCAACCACATGGCACAGACCACGACAGATACCGCCGCCAGCACCGTTTCCGGCGCCGGCGCCGCCAGCTCATTCTCGGGCGGCACGGGAACCGAAGCCGAATTCGGCTCGCTCGGCGCGCTCTCCCCCACCTGGTGGGAGCCCGAGGACGGCAGCGAGCCCGAACCGTGGCTCACGCCCGATCAAGCCTTCGAACGCTTCTTTGAATGGACAAGCGATCGCGGCATTGAGCTGTGGGATCACCAAGAAGAAGCCCTCATGGATCTAGCCGCCGGTGACCATGTCATTTTGGGAACACCGACCGGATCGGGTAAATCGCTTGTCGCGCTGGGCATGCTCTTTATGGGCATGGCACAGGGCAAGCGCTGCTACTACACGGCTCCTATCAAGGCTCTGGTCAGCGAAAAGTTCTTCGATCTGGTACAGGTACTCGGCCGCGATAACGTTGGCATGATCACCGGCGATACGCACATCAACACCAAGGCGCCCGTCATCTGCTGCACGGCCGAAATCCTTGCCAACGATGCGCTGCGCGAGGGCGAGGACGCCGATGTGGGCTGCGTGGCCATGGACGAGTTCCACTACTTTGCCGACCCCGACCGCGGTTGGGCCTGGCAGGTGCCGCTGCTCACCCTGCCCCACACGCAGTTTATGCTCATGAGCGCCACGCTCGGCGATGTCACCGCGATCGCCGCCTCGCTCGAGGAACACACCGGCGCTGCTTGCGACTTGGTTGTCGACGCCCCGCGTCCTGTTCCGCTGAACTACGACTATGTGACGACCTCCCTCGAGGGCACCGTCGAGCTCGCCATGCGCCGCGGCGAGGCTCCGCTCTATATCGTGCACTTTAGCCAGGATGCCGCCCTTGCGACGGCGCATTCCCTCGCCAACTTTGGCATTGCCAGCAAGGAGCAGCGCGAGGCTATTAAGGAAGCCGCCAAAGGCACGAGCTTCTCGACGGCCTTTGGCAAGATCCTCAAACGTCTGCTCGGATGTGGCGTCGGTGTGCACCACGCCGGTATGCTGCCGCGCTATCGCCTCCTGGTCGAGCGCTTGGCGCAGCAGGGCCTACTGCCCGTCATCTGCGGCACCGACACACTCGGCGTCGGCATCAACGTACCCATCCACACCGTGGTGCTCACCGCGCTCACCAAGTTCGATGGCTACAAGATGCGTCGCCTGCGCGCCCGTGAGTTCCATCAGATCGCTGGTCGCGCCGGGCGTTCGGGCTTTGACACCGAGGGCATGGTGATCGCCGAGGCCCCGGAGCACGAGATCGAGAACGCAAAGCTCATGGCCAAGGCGGGCGACGACCCCAAGAAGCTCCGTAAAATTAAAAAGAAAAAGGCCCCCGAGGGCTTTGTCACATGGAACAAGCAGACCTTTGAGCGCCTGATCGAGACGCAGCCCGAGACACTCAAGCCACGCCTGCGTATCACGCACTCCATGGTGATTAGTGTGGTCGAGCAGGGCGGTGACGCTCGCGCCCGCGTGCACGACCTCATCGAGACAAGCCTGCAAACGCCCGAGGAAAAGGCAAAGCTCGAGGTTCGTGCCGACGAAATCTTTGCCACGCTCATCGATTCCGGCGTCGTCGTTCGCACCGAGGTGCCGCCCGCGCCCGACGCCCCGACTGACGCCGCGCCAGACATCGACTATGCACTGACGGTCGATCTGCCCGAGGACTTTGCGCTCGATCAGCCGCTCTCGCCGTTTTTGCTTGCCGCGCTGGAGCTGCTCGACCCCGAGAGTGAGACCTATACCATGGATTTGATCTCGATGGTCGAGGCAACGCTCGAGGACCCCAAGCAGGTATTGCGCGCACAGGAGCGCGCCGCGCGCGACCGCGCGATGGCCGAAATGAAGGCTGACGGCGTCGAATATGAGGAACGCCTGGAGCGCATCCAGGATGTCACCTACGAAAAGCCGCTCGAGGACCTGCTCGATGCCGCCTTCGACAAGTACTGCCAGGAAGTACCCTGGGCAAACGACTACCAGCTCTCTCCTAAGAGCGTCCTGCGCGATATGCTGGAGAGCGCGAGCGATTTTAAGGGCTACATTCAAAAGCTCGGCATCGCCCGTTCCGAGGGCATTTTGCTGCGCTACCTGGCAGAGGCTTACCGTTCACTCGACCGCACCGTGCCCATCGAGAAGCGCGACGAGCGCCTGCGCGACATCATTTCGTGGCTCGGCTTTGTGGTGCGCTCGGTCGACTCGAGCTTGGTGGACGAGTGGGAGAACGCCGGCAACCCCGCTGCACTCGACGCCGCACCGCCGCAGGGCATCGGCGAGGTCGTTGCGGACCGTCGCGGCTGCACGCTGTTGGTGCGCAACGCGCTCTTCCGCCGCGTAACCCTTGCAGCCCGCGGACACGTGCGCGATCTGGGCGAGCTCGACGAGGACTGGGGCATGAGCGAGGTCCGCTGGCAAAAAGCGCTCGATGCCTACCATGAGCAGCACGAGGAAATCCTCACCGACGGAGACGCCCGCAGCGCCGCGATGTTTTCCATCGATGAATCCGACGAGAAGACCGATCACGTGTGGCACGTGCACCAGATCTTTGCCGACGAGGATGGCGACCACGACTTTGGCATCATGGGCGATGTCGATCTGGACGCCACGCAAGACGGCGGCGAGGTCATCTTCAAAAACTACCGCGTCGGCTTTATCGAGGACCTGCTCGAGAACTAGCCGACCATACTGGAACGAAACGGGGCCGCTGGCAACATCGCCAGCGGCCCCACTTTTTGCGCGATATGCTATGCCTTACTCGGCATCCTCGACCTCATATGAATCCGCCTCGGCGGGCTCATCGTTTGTCTCCGTCGCAGCCCCGCGCGCCTCGTCAAACGCCGCCTTCATGGTCTTGTTGCCCCACGTGAGCTTGCGAATGGTAAGCTCATCGGCCTTGTTGTGGGCCAGACGCAGATTCTCGGTACTGCGACGCAGATCATCCTTGGTCTTCTCGAGCTGCTTAATGGCAGCATCAATCTCCTTGATCGCCGACTCGAACTGCTTGCTCGCCAAGTTGTAGTTGCGCGAGAAGCCGTCTTTGAACTTCTCCATCTTGGCTTCGAAGTTCGTGACGTCGATATTCTGCTGTTTGTACTCCGCCAGCTCCTGCTTATAGCGCAGCGAACCCATGGCGGCGTTGCGCAGCAGCGTGATCATGGGAATAAAGAACTGCGGACGGATCACGTACATCTTCTCATAGCGATAGCTCACGTCGACTATCCCTGCGTTATAGAGCTCGCTCTCGGGCTCCAGCAGAGTGCAGAGCACCGCATACTCGCAGCCCTTCTGGCGGCGATCGTGGTCGAGCTTCTTAAAGAAGTCCTCGTTCTTGTGCTTGGTCGCAGTCTCGTCGTTCTCGTTTTTCATCTCGAACATAATCGA
Source organism: uncultured Collinsella sp. (assembly GCA_958427895.1). Lineage (GTDB taxonomy): Bacteria > Actinomycetota > Coriobacteriia > Coriobacteriales > Coriobacteriaceae > Collinsella. The sequence goes on along the minus strand of CAUADW010000038.1, from coordinate 11,356 downwards.
AATGACCTCGTTGCCGCTCGCGTCGCACTCGCGGAAGATAAAGTCGCCCTTGGTACCCTCGGACGCATCGTTATCTTTCTCGAAGTACGCGTTAGGAAACGCCGTCATACGCAGACGGTTAAACTCGGTCTCGCAGTGCTGCTCGAGCGACTCGCCCACCATCTTGGTGGACAGGCGGACCTTCATGTCCTTAAGGCGCTCAATCTCTTCATCCTTATAGCGAATCAGGTCATCGCTCGCGCGCTTGGCCTGCGCAAGCTCGAGCTCATGCGCCGCCTTGGCCTGTTCCTCGCGAGAATCGCGCAACGCCAGCTCGCTCGCGAGCTTGGCACGTGCCTCATCGCGCTCTCGTTCCGCCGCAGCGACCGCCTCCGATAGGTTCATTTTGGCCGTCAGCTCCTGTTCGCGCAGCTGCGCGCGCAGGCCCTCGGCCTCCTGCTCAGACTGAGCCCTTGCGGCGGAAAACTTCTCTTGTACCTTCGCGCGGTAGTCAGCAAGCGCGCGCTCGGCCTCGCCGCGAGCGGCATCAAGCTCACGCTGCGACTCTGCCGCGGCAGCGGCAAGCGCCATCTCCTGGGCCTTGTCCGCCGCGGCAAGCCTGGCCTGCAGCTCGGCAATCTGGGCATCACGTGCAGCTAAATCGTTTTGAGCAGCATTGCGCGCCGAAGCCTCGGCAAGCTTGGCTTCGTCATCCTTGCGTCCCAGCTGCGCACGCAAATTGTCGATCTCGCGCTGAAGCTCGGCATTCTCCTTTTGAGCGTCGGCACGGGCCTCAACCGCCGCGCGCTGGCTTGCGCTCTCACGCTCTGCGGCAGCGCCCTCAAGCTTGGCGCGCAGCTCGGCAAGCTCGGCATCGCGCTTGGCGACTTCTTGCGCCAGCTGCTGAGCTGCAGCGTTCTTCTGCTCGACAAGCTGAGCGTTGCGCTGAGACTCTGCCTCTTGCAAGGCAGCCGACGAACGCGAGCGCTCAAGCTCCAGCGCCTGCTCGCCCTCGCGCTGGACTGCCTTCACACGCTCATCCAGGTCGCGCGAAAACTCGGCATCGCGCACTTGCTTGACGATATCCGCATAGCCGGACGCATCGACCTTAAAGACTTCGCCGCAATGCGGGCACTTGATCTCGTTCATAGCAGCTCCTCGATGGACGCAAATTTCAATCGCTTACACTCTACCGCGCCACGCGGACAAAAAAGGCGCCGCCGCCAGAATGGCAACGGCGCCAGAACCACCACAAAGGTGCCTGTCCCCTTTGTGGTGGTTCGAGCATTACAGTCCAAAGAAGCCCAGGATTTGATCCCGGCTTACGGGCTTGTACTCGTTGGCATCGAGACCGACATCGTAGCGAAAGATAGGGCGCTCGCGATCGCGGTTGCGTGCGTTGGTGCGGTCTCCCCTGCTGTGAATATGCCCATGCAGCATGATGGCACCACGCGCCTTGCCATTCCAGCTGAGCATGGGGTAATGGCTCAAAACCAGGCGATGGCCCTTGGCATAGCCGGGAGCAATCTCCAGGTAATCACGCACGTCTTCCCAAATCTGCGGTGCGTCGGAATCTTCCCAGTCGCCGTCATGGTTACCGCGGATGAGCGTCACATTCTTGCATTCGATACGCTCGCGCAGGCGCACCGCCTCCGCCAGGGGCAAACGATAGGTAAAGTCTCCCAGGATGTAGAGACGGTCATCCGCAGCCACGCACTCATTGATGGCATCGATGACCTTGCGGTTCATCTCCTCGACCGAATCAAACGGCCGATCCATGTCGTGCAAGATATTCGTATCGCCCAGGTGCAGGTCGGCGGTAAACCACATCATCGTCTGTGTCCTCATTTCGCAACGCGTCTAACACGTGCCTAGTATACAGACGCTCTGGCGCGTCGGTTAGCCAAAGAGCCCGCCGAACAGACCTCGACGGCGTTTGTCTTGCTTTTTCGAAGCGTCACCCTGAGTTTTCTTGCCCTGCCGTTTCCTACGATCCTGCTCCAACTCATCGTCATCGAGTAGCATATCCCACTCAAACGGATCATCTGTCAGATCGAACAGGTCGTCGTCATCAAACATGGCCGCCTCCATTGCCGACTAGCGAGCATCCGCCACATAGAGCCCAACGCGCACCTGATGCCACGGGCTGCGCTCGGGAGCAACCTGTTGCACGCGAACCTCAAATACGTCCTCATGGCCGTAATACATCATCAAGGACAGCGGGCCGACCTCGTTTCCCAGAACATAGCCAAGCTTGGTGTTGCCGTAATAGATCGCAACCGCCTCGGGGTCATGGGGATTATCGCGCTCGGCACACAGCGTCAACTTATCGCCCACTTTTAGATCTCCTAGGACCAAAGCGCCGTCGGCATATTGAAATCCTGCGATGTGAAACGACAGAAGAACACGTGAAGGCTCGTACATGGCAACTCCCCTAACGGCCGGATAAACCGGCGCTTAACCTTACTGAGAAGTTTACGAGCCCGTGCGGACACAAATACATCCTGTCTGCGTCCTTCAATCGTTTGCCTCAACGCTTGCGCGACAGAACGCTTGCAGATAAGATAGGAACACGGATGGCACCCGTTGCCGCGGGTCTTGCCAACTCCGATACACGTTTTCATCGTGAGAAGTGGCCGTCTTCGCTTACGCGGGGGCGGCTATTTCATTCGGCCGATAAATAGGCCGAGTTCGATAGCCGCGATCAACAACGCTAATAACGAAATAACATCGCTTACGTTCATACCAAATCCCTTCTAAAGGGAGTTGGCCCATCCGTGCTCCATAACAGTAGTCTAACGCAAAATGCAGGTAATAGGAACACTTGTTCGTATTACCTGCGCCCTTTTCTAATGCACAAACATGCGCACGAATTTGTGCTTCCAGCTTGCGTAAGGAGCGTAGCGGAATGGCACGTCCAGCCAGGTTGCCTTGTTCACGATGCTCTTCTTGTGGCTAAACGTATCGAAGCTTTCGCGGCCATGGTACTGCCCCATGCCGCTCGCGCCCATGCCGCCAAAGCCCATATGGCTCGTAGCCAAGTGCATGATCGTGTCGTTGACACAGCCGCCGCCAAAGGGCACATAGCGCACAAAGCGCTGCTGGACCTCGCGGTCCTGGCTAAAGATATACAGGGCCAGCGGCGTCGGACGATCCGTAATAAACGTCTCGGCCTCGTCTAGGCTCTCAAACGTCAGCACCGGCAAGATAGGGCCGAAAATCTCCTCCTGCATCACGGCGTCATCAGGTGCCACGCCATCCAAAATCGTCGGCTCGATCTTGAGCGAAGTCTCGCGCGCGGTACCTCCAAGCACAACCTTATCGGGATCGATCAGCCCACGCACGCGCGCAAAATGCTTGGCGTTGACGATATGCCCGTAGTCCTCGTTGTCGAGCGGATGCTCGCCAAACATACGGCGGACTTCCTCCTTGATGAGGCCCAGCAGCTCGTCGTGCACGCGCGTATCGACCAGCAGGTAGTCGGGCGCCACGCAGGTCTGCCCCACGTTGAGCCACTTACCAAAGGCGATACGGCGTGCTGCCACCTTCAAGTTTGCGGAGGCATCCACGATACAGGGGCTCTTGCCACCCAGTTCAAGCGTCACAGGCGTGAGGTTTTTGCTCGCGCGCTCCATGACGAGCTTGCCGACCGGAACGCTACCGGTAAAGAAGATCTTGTCCCAGCACTCATCGAGCAGCGCCTCGTTCTCGGCACGTCCGCCCTCGACAACCGTCACCAAACGGGGGTCAAACGCCTCTTCGCAGATTTGCTTGAGCACCGTGCTCGATGCCGGAGCATAGGCACTCGGCTTGATGACCACGGTATTGCCCGCGGCAAGGGCGCCGGCGAGCGGCTCGAGCGTCAACAAAAACGGGTAGTTCCACGGTGCCATGATGAGCGTGACGCCATAGGGCACGGCTTGCGTCTTGCACACACTCACGGCGTTAGCGAGGTCGCACGGACGCAGGCGCGGACGACTCCATCGAGCCACATGAGCGATCTGATGTCGAATCTCGGAAAGCGACGTACCAATCTCGCACATATAGGCCTCGTCATGCGACTTCCCCAAATCGGTCTTGAGCGCATGGGCGATATCGGCCTCGTGAGCCCGCACCGCATCGCGTAAACTCACGAGCGCGCGACGTCGAGCATCGACATCAAACGTGGCGTGCGTCTTAAAGTAGGCGCGCTGATCGCCGACGATGCGCGCAATTTCCTCGGTGTTCATGGCACCCTCCTAGTTCTCGTCCTCAAACATACCACCCGCGACGACCTCGTACATATGCTCGAGCTCCGAGCGGTCCATCAAAAGCGGAACGGGGTACAGCGGATTGGCCTCGGCATCGGCATGCGCCGCCATCTGCGGAATGTCGGAGCGGCGAATGCCCGAGACATATTTGGGGATTCCCAGGGCCTCGTTCACGCGGTCGACCCAATCGATAAAGGCCTCGGCCGCAAGACTATCCTGCGCGGTAGCCGGCGCAATGCCCGCCATGCGAGCAAGATCGGCAAGCTTGGGGGCGGCGGCGTCACCATAAGCGCGAAGCATGTGCGGCAGGATGATCGCGTTGGCCAAACCGTGCGGAATCCCGTAACGCCCGCCCAGGCTGTGTGCGATTGCATGAACGTATCCAACATAGGAGCGCGTAAAGGCAACACCCGCCTTATACGCCGCCGAAAGCATATTGCGACGAGCGCGCATGTCGTCACCATGCTCATAGGCCTCGAGCAAATTGTCGTGGATAAGCTGCACCGCCTGTCGCGCCATCTTACGCGTATAGGGCGTGGTGCTTCGCCCGATAAAGGCCTCAACGGCATGCGTCAGGGCGTCCATGCCCGTCTGCCCCGTAATGGAAGCGGGCAAGCCGCACGTAAACTCGGGGTCGTGGACTGCAAAACGCGGGATGAGCACAAAGTCGTTAATGGGGTATTTGTAGTGCGTCTCGTCATCGGTAATTACCGCCGCAAGCGTGACTTCGCTTCCCGTACCGGCGGTAGTGGGAACGGCGATGAGCAGCGGCAGGCGACGATGAATCCGCAGCAGGCCGCGCATCTTGTTGATGGGCTTGTTTGGCTGCGCAATGCGTGCGCCCACGCCCTTGGCACAGTCCATGGCCGAGCCACCGCCAAAGCCGATAATGGCCCGGCAGGCACTCTCTCGATACAGGGACGCCGCTTCCTCCACGTTTGAGACCGTGGGGTTCGCACGCGTTTCGGCATAGACCGCAACGCCGATTCCCTTAGACGCGAGCGCTGTCTCGAGCGGCGCCGTGAGCCCCAGACGGGCAATGCCGGGATCCGTCACGATAAGGACCTTCTGGATCGAGCGCTTTTGAAGCACCGCGGGCACATCCTCGGCATGCTCTAAAATGCGCGGCTCGGTATAGGGCAGGATCGGCAATGCAATGCGAAAAACCGTCTGATATGTTCGGCACCAGGCACGACGGGCTAGATGCATAAAGGAAACTCCTTCATTTGTTGATAGGTCAACATTTGCTCGCCCGATTGTACTCAGCGGCGGTCAAAGACGGCCTCCCAATCGTTAATCAATCAACATCTTCATATCTCGAAATTGTTTTATTAAAAATCATTCCTAATAGGCTTCACATTTGGTTGCATTTATGGATAATAGAACTCGTCAAGACGCACGTCCGGAGAGGGCCCTTACGGGACCGGACGAGCGCACAATCGCCATCGATCGAAAGGATCGAATCATGAAGTTTGTTTGCCCCGTTTGCGGTTATGTGGAAGAGTTCGACGGCGACCAGCTGCCCGAGGATTTTAAGTGCCCCCAGTGCGGCGTTCCCGGTTCTCGTTTCCTGAAGCAGGAGGAGGGTCAGCTCGAGTGGGCTGCCGAGCACGTCGTGGGCGTCGCCAAGATGGAGGGCGTCTCCGAGGACATCGTTGCCGACCTGCGCGCCAACTTTGAGGGCGAGTGCTCCGAGGTCGGTATGTACCTGGCCATGGCTCGCGTCGCTCATCGCGAGGGCTATCCCGAGATCGGCCTGTACTGGGAGAAGGCTGCCCACGAGGAGGCCGAGCACGCCGCCAAGTTCGCTGAGCTCCTGGGCGAGGTCGTGACCGACTCTACCAAGAAGAACCTCGAGATGCGCGTTGAGGCCGAGAACGGCGCCACCGCCGGCAAGACCGATCTTGCTAAGCGCGCCAAGGCCGCTGGCCTCGATGCCATCCACGACACCGTGCACGAGATGGCTCGTGACGAGGCCCGCCACGGCAAAGCTTTTGCCGGCCTGCTTAAGCGCTACTTTGGCTAAGCCAACCGCTTGAGACATAACCTCTAGCTCGATGAGGCCCGGACCGTATTGGTCCGGGCCTTTTTCGTGGGCTTATTGCAGCTGTTTTTGAAGGACAACGAGCGACTGAGGGCTCAGGTCGTCGTATTGAATGAGGACGCGAGATGGAGCGTTCTTAGTCGATGCCCGATCACCCGTCCACAGGCAATCGGCGATATTGACATAGGAAATACGAGCGCCAGCGAGAGCCTTCGCGAAACTCTCCCCCGCCTTGTCCTCGGCCAGGGCAACGGTACAGTAAAGGCCCGCATCTGCCTGCTCGATCGAGACCTCCCCTGCCGGAAATACCTTCCGCACAAGCGCCATCAGGCCATCACGCGCCTCGCGAGCACGAACGCGCACGCGGTTCACATGTCGCTCGTAATCACCCGATTCCAGCAAACGCGCCAAAGCGACCTGATCAACAGAGCTCACCGACGAGGCGTAGAAACCAAGGTTGCGCCTAAACCGCTCCATTAACTCATCGGGCAACACCATGTACGCCAAACGCAACGCCGATGAAAGGCTCTTCGAAAACGTGTTGGTGTAGATAACCGACTGGGCGGCATCGATTGATGCGAGAGCGGGAATCGGCTTGCCGGCAAGGCGAAACTCACAATCGAAGTCGTCTTCGATGAGATATCGGCCCGGCTGCTCGGCGGCCCAGCTCAGCAGCGCATAGCGACGTGCAATGCTCGTCACAAGGCCGGTCGGATACTGATGGGACGGCATCAGGTGAAGGACATCGGTCCCGCTTTTCTGCAGAGCGCCCAAGTCCACGCCCTCATCATCCAACGGGATATGTCGAACTTTGCAGCCCATAGCCTGATAGATGCGTGTCAGGCGTAAATAGCCCGGATCCTCAACGGCATACACCTTGTCGGCTCCAAGCAGCTGAACCAACATGGTATCGAGCAGCTGGGCGCCCGCACCGATAACAATGTTATCGGAATCGACATTCATGCCCCTCGTCCCACGCAGATGATGAGCGATTGCGCGTCGTAGCCGAGCGGTGCCTTGTGCCGGTGCGGGCGAAAAGATCTCGCGCTCGTCTTCGGATGCCAGCGTCGCCCGCAGTGCGCTTTGCCAAAGCCGCGCCGCCTCCAAAGCGGAAGGAGAAAGTGCATCGAATCGCTCGACCTGTCCGTTGACATCATGCGCGCTGGGGCCCACAGAGACGGCATCTCGGTCGATGTTCCCCGTAGCCAAAGGCAAAACGGGTGCATCCGGAAGCTCGCAAGCGTAATAGCCACGACGCGGCATTGAACAAATATAGCCCTCGGCAAGTAACTGGCTATATGCATTCTCGATGGTAATGACACTGATTCCCAGATGACTGGCAAAGGCACGCTTAGACGGAAGATGCTCCCCCGCCGCAATGCGTCCAGCAACGATATCATCTCGAATTTGCTGGTAAACATACTCATAGAGCGATGCTCCGCCGCGTTTTTCCAAATTGTAGTCAAGCATGAGCCTATCACCTGACCTTATTAAGTCATTCAATCTGGTATTAGTCTGACCTTGTCATTATCTCGAAAACTGAGTATTTCTCCATACCCAGCTCCCAGATAGGATGTTCCGTCAAGCAATGCACATGCCAACCAAGGGAGCAACCATGGCAGAACAGACCAGCAAGGCCGATCGCGTCAAACTCAATCGCGAGCTCGCGCAGATGCTCAAGGGCGGCGTCATCATGGACGTCACCACGCCCGAGCAGGCACGCATCGCCGAGGAGGCAGGCGCCTGCGCCGTCATGGCACTCGAGCGCATCCCGGCCGACATCCGTGCCGCAGGCGGCGTCTCGCGCATGAGCGACCCCAAGATGATCAAGGGCATCCAAGAGGCCGTCTCCATCCCCGTCATGGCCAAGTGCCGCATCGGTCACATTGTCGAGGCGCAGGTCCTTCAGGCCATCGATATCGACTACATCGATGAGTCCGAGGTTCTCTCCCCCGCCGACGATGTCTACCACATCGACAAGACCCAGTTTGACGTCCCGTTTGTCTGCGGTGCCCGCGACCTGGGCGAGGCGCTGCGCCGTGTTGCCGAGGGCGCCACGATGATTCGTACCAAGGGCGAGCCGGGCACGGGCGACGTCGTCCAGGCTGTGCGCCACATGCGCAAGATCCAAAAGCAGATCCGCGACGTTGTTGCCCTGCGTGACGACGAGCTCTTTGAGGCTGCCAAGCAGCTGCAGGTTCCGGTCGAGCTGGTGCGCGATGTCCACGCCACGGGCAAGCTTCCCGTCGTGAACTTTGCCGCCGGCGGCGTAGCAACCCCCGCCGACGCCGCGCTGATGATGCAGCTGGGTGCCGAAGGTGTCTTTGTGGGCTCGGGCATCTTTAAGAGCGGCGACCCGGCCAAGCGCGCCGCCTCCATCGTTAAGGCCGTGGCAAACTTCACCGATGCCAAGCTCATCGCCGAGCTTTCTGAGGACCTGGGCGAGGCTATGGTGGGCATCAACGCCGACGAGATCGAGATCATCATGGAAGAGCGCGGACGCTAGTCCAGCAGAAAGGATCGCACATGAGCGATTACGCAGACCAGACGGTCGCCGTGCTGGCGGTCCAAGGTGCTTTTGCCGAGCACGAGGCGAGGCTGTCCGAGCTGGGCGCACACTGTATTGAGCTGAGGCAGGCGGCTGATTTAAAGCAGGACTTTGACCGTCTGATACTTCCCGGCGGCGAGTCTACCGTTCAAGGGAAGCTGCTTGATGAGTTGGGCATGCTCGAGAAGCTTCGCGCCCGCATCGCTGAAGGCATGCCCGTCCTGGGCACCTGTGCCGGCCTGATTCTGCTGGCTCACGACCTTGCCGCCCATGACGATAAGGGCACGCCCCGTTTGGCAACCATGGATGTACTTGTCGAGCGCAATGCCTACGGCAGGCAGCTCGGCAGCTTTCGAGCCAAGGGGCAGGTAGCCGGCATCGACGGTGAAGTGCCGCTGACGTTTATCCGCGCGCCCCGCATCGTCGAGGTCCACGGCGACGCCAAGGCACTGGCCGAAGTCGACGGGCGCATCGTCGCCGCCCGCCAGGGCAACCAGCTCGGCGCAACCTTCCACCCCGAACTCGATGAAGACACCCGCCTCCACGAACTGTTCCTACAAATGTAGGCATCGAAATCAACAAACGAAACGAGAGTGGATAATCTCCCACTTTGAGCTTGAATGCAGACTCAAACCGGGAGATTATCCACTCTCATTTTTTAGTGCAAATGATCCCTTGGGAACGCCGATGTTTTGGTACCGACAGCGAGCGCCCACCAGAGCGAACAAATTGACATGAAAAGAGGACGGCATAGACCTTCTGGTCATGCCGTCCTCTTTGAATGACAAGTTGTCGCTCTGGTGGGCGCGCAGCGTCAACTAGTTACGCGGTTCGTAGAACCGCGTAACCCCTAAAAGCGGTTGCCGCGGAAGCCGCCACCGTTGCGGCCGCCACGATCGCCACCGCGACCGCCACGGTCGTTACCACGGTTGCCGCCGAAGCCGCCACGGTTGCCGCCGCGGTCGCCATAGCCACCACGGTTGCCGCCAAAGCCGCCGCGACCGCCACGGTCGCCGCCACGGTCACCAAAGCCGCCACGGCCGCCACGATCGCCACCGCGACCGCCACGGTCGCCGCCACGACCACCGCGATCGCCAAAGCCGCCGCGACCGCCACGGTCGCCGCCACGGCCACCACGGTCGTCACGGCCACCGCGAGGACCGCGGTCCTCGTCCAGGCCCATGGCGACGAGCGGAGCGATAACCTTATCGAGGGCAGCCGTCAGCTCGGTGGCCTCCTCGTAAGAAAGCTCGGGCAGGAGCTTCTCCTTCTTGTTGGCAAGCTCGACCAGGCCCTCAGCGGCATCCTCGGCAGCGAAGACGACGATCTTGCGCATATCGCCCTCGGCGTCGTCGATGCGGCCGACCAGATCGGCAGCCTCGGCCTCGGCCATCAGGCCATCGAGCTCACGGAGGCGCATGCCCAGCAGGTCGGACATTTCCTTCTGCTCCATCTTGGGCTTGAGGTCAAGAAGCTTGATGGCGCGCTCGATGTTCGCCATGCGCTCGGCCTTGGCCTCCTCCTCCTTGGAAATAGCAAAGCGACGGCTACGCAGCAGGCGGGCGGCCTTCTGCATCTTGTCCATCAGCTCTTCGTCATCGTAATCAACGGCGGCCTCGACAACCTCGGCCTCCTCCTCGGCGGAAACCTCGTCAGCAGCCTCAACCTCGGCAGCTTCGGTCTCCACGGTCTCGACTGCCTCAACCTCGGCAGCCATGGTCTCGTTCTCGGTCTCGTTCATGATCTCTTCGTTCTCGGACATGAGACTCCTTCTTGGCCCTCTCGGGCATCATCGCCCCATTCGCGGGGCCCGTCGCGCACTCTTTGCGCTTTAAACATTCATGCCTCTCGGCAAAACGTCCATTAGTTTATGGTGTCGCCATCCAATCTAGCTGCAGAATCTATGTGCACACATTAATGCGACATGTCGCGGTATCATGGCCTGAACCAAACGTGTCCACCTTAAGGAGCCCGCCATGATTAAGCCCATCATGAAATCCGAGTTCTTTTTACGCCTGCCTTCCGAAGACGCGGGACCCGACGATGCAGCGACCGGGCAGGATCTCCTGGATACACTCCACGAGCATGAGCGCAAGTGCGTGGGCCTCGCCGCCAACATGATCGGCGTGCGCAAACGCATCATCTGCGTAAAGGACGGCAACAGGGCGCTGCTCATGTACAACCCTCAAATTCTTGAGCAGGTCAATGCCTATCAGACGAGCGAAGGATGCCTCTCGCTGATCGGCGAGCGTCCCTGTACCCGCTATCGCCGCATTAAGGTTGAGTATCTGGACGAGAACTTCGTCCACCGCATCAAAAATTTCTCGGGCTGCACCGCCGAAATCATCCAACACGAAATCGACCACTGCTCCGGGATTGTTATTTAGACAGCCAAGAAAAATATCCAGCTTTGCTCCGTTAAATGCGGATCGTGATAACGACGCGGGTTGAGCACACGACAGCGAGCGAGCCGCATTTATATCAGAACCACCCTTAAAAAGGGTGGTTTGCTCTTAGGGTATAACCCACGGGCCC
>CAUADW010000037.1 GCA_958427895.1 uncultured Collinsella sp. | reverse complement strand
GGACGCGCTCGGCCGACAAGTATCTGGACCTGTACTTCTTTATGCACCCGGAGATCGAGAGGCCGGCGGCGGTTGTCGACGAGCCTGAGCCCAAGGCCAAGCCGGTTGTTGAGGCGCCCGCTGCTGCTGAGGAGCCCAAGACTGAGGAAAAGCCGGTTGAGGCAGCTCCCGAGGCTGAGGCTAAGCCGGCTGCGAAGCCTGCCGCCAAGAAGACCACGACGCGCAAGACGACGGCCAAGAAGGCTACGACCACGAAGGCCGCTGCCACCAAGACCGCCGCAGCAAAGACGACTGCTGCCAAGACAACGACCACGCGTAAGCGCACCACCTCAGCTGCCAAGAAGGCCGCCGAGGCCGAGGCTGCTCCCGAGGTAAAGGCCGAGACCGCCGAGGCCAAGCCCGCGTCAAAGGCTCCGGCCAAGGCTGCTGTCAAGAAAACGACCGCGACCAAGAGCGCGACCAAGACCACTGCCGCCAAGAAGGCTACGGCAACCAAGTCGACGACCGCCAAGGCCACTGCAACGAAGGCTGCCCCCAAGGCGGCCGCAAAGCCGGCCACCAAGGTCGAGGAGACGCCTGCCGAGTCCAAGGCGGAGGCAAGCGTTGAGCCCAAGCCTGCCGCCAAGACCACCACGCGCAAGCGCACGACGACAACCAAGAAGACCACGGCAAAGGCCGCAACTCCCAAGGCAGAGACTAAGACCGCCGCTGCCAAAGAGGAGCCCAAGGCCGAGGTAAAGGCCCAGCCGGTGCCGAAGGCCGCCGAGGTCAAGGCCGCCCCGAAGACAGAGGCTAAGCCCGAGTCCGCCAAGGAGACCCCGGTCTCCCCCGTCGCTCCGGCAGAGGAAAAGGCTCCGACCAAGAAGACCTCCGTCCGCAAGGCAACGGCCACCCGCAAGCGCCGCTAGCCCGCAGACGATCTAAAACCTAATCAAAACCCTAAACAAGGGGCGCTCCAACCGGGCGCCCCTTCTCTGTAGACAGTTGGTAAAACGATTTTCTAGCACAACCGTTCGCCGATAGTGAGCGGCTGTAGTTTATACAACTAAAGTACAACGATATACTTAAATACTGTGCGTTAAGCCCATGGCCTGCTGGCCATGACTGTATAGAACTGGACCGTACTATGAGATTGATTCACAACAGCCGCCTACCGCAGTTTCGCACTCCGTTTGGCGCTGTGACCACTGGAACTTCCGTTGCACTCTCGGTGATTTTGGAGGATGCCGATCCCAACCAGGCAACACTCACCCTGCGTACCTGGGTCGATGAAGTCGGCGAGACCCTGATTCCGATGGAACACGAGGGCGATGGCATTTTTACCGGCGAGCTCAAATGCGATGAACCATGTCTTGTGTGGTACAGTTTTATATGCAATATCGAGGGCCAGCCCGAGGTTCGCCTGGGCGCGCCCCAGGGCCGCACCGGCGGCGAGGGCGTAACCTATGACTACGCCGAGGTGCCGTCCTTCCAGATTACTATCTATAAGCACCGCGAGAACCGCCCCACCTGGTACGAACGTGGCATGGTGTACCAGATCTTCCCCGACCGCTATGCCCGTGACGAGCACTGGCGCGAGCGCACAATGGCCCAACTCGAAAAACCGCGTAAGGGCATTCAGCGCCGGATGGTCGAGGACTGGAACGAGCCGCCTGTGTACGAGCGCGCCGAGGACGGCTCCATCAAGACCTGGGACTTCTACGGCGGCTCGCTCAAGGGCATCCAGGAAGACCTGCCCCGCATCGCCGAGCTGGGCTTTACGGCAATCTATCTCAACCCCATCTTTGAAGCCGCGAGCAACCACCGCTACGACACGGCCGACTACACCAAGATCGATCCGATCCTGGGCACCGAGCAGGACTTTACCGAGCTGTGTCAGGCAGCCGAGAAGCTGGGCATCTCCATCATCCTGGACGGCGTCTTCAACCACACGGGTGACGACTCGATCTATTTCAACCGCTACGGCAACTACCCCGGCGTGGGCGCCTGGCAGAGCAAGGATTCGCCGTGGCGCGATGCGTTTACCTTCCACGAGGACGGCTCGTACGACTGCTGGTGGGGCGTGGGCAACATGCCAGCCATCAACGAGAAGTCCGAGCTGGTACGCGACAGGCTCCTGGGCAAGGACGGCGTGATCCGCAAATGGCTGCGCGCCGGTGCCCATGGTTGGCGCCTGGACGTCGCTGACGAGCTTTCCGACGACTTCCTGGCCGAGATCAAGAAGGCCGTACTTGCCGAAAAGCCTGACGCACTGTTGCTCGGCGAAGTCTGGGAAGACGCCTCCAACAAGATTAGCTACGGCCATCTGCGCCGCTACCTGCAGGGCTCCGAGCTGGACTCTGCTATGGATTACCCCTTCCGCGACATGGTCATCGGCTTTTTGATGGGCTACAAGAACGCCTACCAAGCTGCCGAGGATATCGAGACCCTGCGCGAGAACTACCCGAGCGAGGCATTGTCCTGCGCGCTCAATCTGCTTTCGAGCCACGACCGTCCGCGCATCATCTCGGTGCTCGGCGGCGGCCCCGACGAGTCGCAGCTGCCCGAGAGCGAGCGCAGCAAATGGCGCCTGGACGAGAACGCGATGGGACTGGCCAAGAGCCGCTTTTGGCTCGCCACGCTCATGCAGATGACGTTCCCCGGCGTGCCTTCGATCTACTACGGCGACGAATACGGCCTGGAGGGCCTTACCGATCCGGGTAACCGTCGAACCCTGCCGACCAAGGACCAACTGCACGACTTCGACACGCTGGCTATTGTCAAGAACGCCTCCGCCGTACGCCGCGCACTGCCATTTATGATCGACGGCGAGATCAAGGCCTTCGCGCTCAACGACGAGGTGCTGGCATACAACCGTACGGGCAAGAATGGCGAATCCGCGACGGTTATCATCAACCGCAGCTTGCGCAATTCGCACCGCGTGACGATTCCGGCGCTCGGCGAATGTGCAAGTGACGTGATCAGCGGTCACGAGTGCGAGATCCACAACGGTACGGTCACGCTCGATCTGTATCCGCTGGGCTCGTCGATCATCTATCACCATGCCGAGCAGCGCCTGCAGGAGCCGCTCGATCACGGTGCGGGTGTTGTGTGCCATATCACCTCGGTGCCCACCGACGACGGCAAGCCCGGCACGATTGGCGTGCCCACGCGTCGCTTTATCGACCATCTGGCCGCTATGGGCATGCGCTACTGGCAGGTCCTGCCTGTCAACCCGACGGACTTCTTCCGCTCCCCTTACGCTGGGCCTTCGGCCTTTGCGGGCAATATCGACCTGCTGCCCGAAAGCCAAGAGGAGCTGGCGGCCGACTTTGAGACTTGGAAGGCCCGTGGCGGCGAGGATGCGGACCCGCTCTACACGGCGTTTAAGCATCGCAACGCCGATTGGCTCGAGAAGTACTGCGTCTACGTGGCCGTCAAGAAGTACTTTGAAGGCGAATCGCGTCACGATTGGCCGGCCGATGTCGCGCGCTACAACGAGCATCTGATTGACGACAAGCGTTTCCACGACGAGGCAGAGCTACAGGCCTACATGCAGTACCGCTTTGACCTGGCATGGTGCGAGCTCATGAACTACGCGCACAAGAAGGGTATCGAGGTTATCGGCGACATTCCTATGTATGTTTCGGACGATTCGGCCGATGCGTGGAGCGAGCCCGAGAACTTCTTGCTGTCCGATACCGGCAAGGCGATTGAGATTTCTGGCGCGCCGCCCGACAATTTTGCGCCCGAGGGCCAGGTGTGGGGCAACCCCACCTTCCGTTGGGATCACATGAAAGAGAACGGCTACCGCTGGTGGATGGACCGCCTGCGTCGCGCGTTCTCGCTCTACGACCGTGTGCGCCTGGACCACTTCCTGGGATTCCACAGCTACTTTAGCATTCCCGCAGGCAAGGCCTGCGCCGACGGCCGCTGGCTGGCGGGTCCGGGCAAAGACCTGTTCCAGACTGCCTATGACGAGCTGGGGCCGCTCAACTTTATCGCCGAGGACCTGGGCTACCTGACGCCCGGCGTTCGCGCCATGGCTTCGACCTGCGGCTTCCCCGGTATGGACGTGCTGGAGTTTAGCGATTACGACGTCCGTTGCGGTGTGCATCCCACTCCGGGAAAGATTCTGTACACCTCGACGCACGACACGTCGACGCTCGCCGGTTGGTGCACGCGCTCCTTTGCAGGCGGCGACGAACCGAGCGGTGTTGAGGTGGCGGCCAAGCTGATGGGCGACGCGCTGGCAAGCGACGCTCCCCTGGTGATGATGCCGCTGCAGGACGTCCTGGGGCTTGGAGACGATGCGCGCATGAATGTGCCGGGTGTCGCCACGGGCAACTGGACGTGGCAGGCCGATGAGGCCGACGTTGCGGCCGCCGAGCGCAAAACTGCACAGCTCTTGCGCAACACCCATAGATTCTGGGGCGAAGCGTGATAAAACCCACGATATAGGGTACAGTTACAGCTGTTTGAATTTATGCGGGCAGAGCGATCTGCCCGCTTTGTGCTGAAAAGGAAGTATTATGGCGCGCTACGATTACAAGTGCTCGAGCTGCGGCAACGTGTTTGAGGTTGAGCATCCCATGTCCGAGACCCCCGAGGT
The DNA here is from genome assembly GCA_958427895.1 of uncultured Collinsella sp. Classification (GTDB taxonomy): domain Bacteria; phylum Actinomycetota; class Coriobacteriia; order Coriobacteriales; family Coriobacteriaceae; genus Collinsella. The sequence continues at coordinate 10,593 of CAUADW010000037.1, read as the reverse complement.
CGTGTGCCCGAGCTGCGGCGCTCCGGCGGCCAAGACGTTCTCGGCCAGCGGCATCAAGTTTGAGGGAAGCGGCTTCTACAACACCGACCAGCGCAGCGGTGGTTCCAGCACCAACGCCACCAGCGGCTGCTGCGCCAACTGCCCGCACAACCACTAGAGACAAGCGGTCCCGACACCCAGGTTTCGTTATGAGTTGCGGTGAAATAGTTCCTGAATCAGCCCATCCAACGGCCAAACAGGAACTATTTCACCGCAACTTTTCTTTAGATCGGATTTCGGGCTGATGCTAAGTTTGTAACAATTCAAAACTCTGCCGGATTACGGAGCTGAATTGATAACCTCTATCCATTCCGGTAATTTGCAAATTTCAACAAGCCATCTACCTGCGGTTTTATTTAGGCCACTTTTGCTGTGGTCGAGCATCACCAATCTAGCACCGTAATCCGCCCAACTTTTGATAGCAGCAAGTATGAAACGTGGCTATTTTTCCACTCTTTACCGCTATTACGATCTCCACTCGCACGACCTTCTGAGTTGCGGTGAAATAAGGACTGTTTGGCGGGTAGATGCCGCTATTCAATCCCTATTTCACCGCAACTTAGTAGTTACTTGTGGATCAGGCGGGCGCAGAAGTGGCCGTCGTAGGAATCTGCGTTTATGGGGACGCTCTGGAAGAAGCCTCGATCGTTCTGGCGTACGGTTACGAGCTTCTTGGCCTGGTCGAACTCGGGAAGCTGCAGAATCTGGGCTTCGGAGAGCGGCGCCACGGTAAAGCCGGCGCCCTCGGGAGAAGCCAGGAAGGCATCCACGACCTCCGTGTTCTCCTCATCAAAAACCGAGCAGGTGGCATAGATAAGCTCACCGCCGGCAGCCACGCGCACAGCTGCCTCCTTGAGCATCGTCAGCTGCAGCTTGGGCAGCTCAGTCGTAACGTCGTTCTCGGTCAGACGCCACGGTATCTCGGGATGACGACGCATGGTGCCGGTGCCAGAGCACGGCGCATCGATAAACACCGTGTCGAACAGGGCGGGCTCGCCAAGCATCGCGTCAAAGGACGTGAGCACCTCATTGAGCTCGCAGGCATCGCCCGACACCGTACGAACACCCGTTATACCCGCCTTATGCAGGCGCGCGAGATTCTGATCGCACTTGCGATCGTGCAGATCGAGCGCGGTATGCTGACGCTCGTACCCGGCACGCTTGGCCTGGCACATCATCACATAGGTCTTGGTGCCGCGACCGGCTCCAATCTCCAGGCAACGACCGGGACGTGTAGCGGCAGTAGCGATAAGCTGAGCGTTGAGGTCCGAGGCAACCGCGGCAGCGCGCTCAAAAACGCCCGAAGCAACCGTGACCTGTGCATCGACCGGAGCATGGCAGCCCGGGAAGACAGGCGCAACGAGCTGCGAGATATACGGGTCGGCCTTGGTCGCAAACGCATTCTCGTGCAGTGCAAGCGGCGCGGGGGCCAGATTACCGGCAAAGTTGAGCGCACCCTCGGGCGTGTCGAACGAGGCCATAATACGAGCGCACAGCCAGCGAGGAAGACCCATCAAACGAGACAAGCGAACCAGGCGGCGCTCGGACTCATCCACGTCGGATGCTGTGGCAAAGTCCTCAACGTTATCCGCAACCTTGTGCAGCACCGCGTTAGCCAGGCCCGCGGCAGACTTGGCACCGTTGCGCACCAGCTCAACACCCTGACTTACGGCAACGCGGCCGGGCGTATGCAGATAGAGCATCTCGAAGGCCGAGATGCGAAGCGCCATGCGAACGCGCGGCGCGACCTTTTTGGGCTTATCCAAAAACTGATCGAGCAACTCATCCAAAATGCCCTGCGTGGCGGCAACACCGAGCGCCAAGCGAGCCGCAAACGCGGAATCGCGCTGGTCAATGGCCTTGGCGGAAGCACGGGAAGACAGCACGTCGCGTGCGTACATACCGCGGCGATCGGCCTCCATCAACACATCGAGCGCAAGCTTGCGCGCGGGAGACAACTTGCTCATGACAGTACACCCCACGTAAGGTCGGCACCCTGCAGGCCGGCGGCCCAAGCAGAAGCAGACATGGCACGCTTGCCATCGGGCTTAACCTCGAGCAGTTCAACCGCGCCATCGGAAAGGCCTAGGTAAACACGCTTGCTCTTGACGGCAACAGTGCCCTCACAAAGCGACACATCGGCCGGCGCAGCATCGAGCACGCGAACCGACTTACCGGCAATCACACAACGGGCAGGCGCGGTATCGGACGAAGCGAGCACATGACGCACGCAATCGAGCGCCGCCATCTGCGGATCCAGACGCATCTCCTGCTTGGAAATCTTGGCAGCATGAGTAACGAGCGACTCATCCTGCTCAGTCCAAACAGCCGAGCCATCGGCAAGCGAGGGAAGCGTATCGGCAAGCAACTTGCCACCAAGCTCACCAAGCTCCATGGTCAGCGCCTCAGCACGCTTACCGGCAACCGAGGTCGAAGCCTGGGCGCAATAAGCGCCCGTATCCACGCCATGCCCAATGCGCATAATGGAAACGCCAGCAACCTCATCACCAGCAAGAATGGCACGCTGAATGGGAGCAGCGCCACGCCAACGAGGCAGCAGCGAAGCATGAACATTCACAATACCAAGCGGCGCCATATGCAGCAGCTCATCAGGCAAAATGCAGCCATAGGCAGCCACACAGAAAATATCAGCCTGCGCAGCCTGAAGCGCCTCAACTACCTCCGGCGTCATACGATTGGCCTCAACAACCGGCAACCCCAGCTCAAGCGCCTTAGCCTTAACAGGAGACGGCTCAAGCTTCTTACCGCGCCCGCGAACAGCGTCGGGACGAGTAATAACAAGCGCAATCTCATTGCCAGCCTCAACAAGCGAAGTCAGCGAAGGCACAGCAAAATCAGGCGTACCCATAAACACAATACGCATAAAGAACGTCTCCCCTCAACCAAAGCCGAGACGGCTACAAATAACAGCGGAAAGCCAAGTACCCAGCCCATCCGCAATAACAATTCAACAGAAACAAATATACCCAAAAACAAAGAAAGAGCCGCATAAAAGCAGCTCTTCCAACAAAGCAATTATCAGCGAAGACGCCCCTCCCTGGCCCAACGGCTCCCGGGCGAACCAAGCCAGAACAACGCAGTCCCCGGTGCTGAGCGCCCACATATCGTCCCGCGCGCAGTTTCGCAGCGCAGCGAGAATGTTTGAGCACGGGATGATATGTGGGCGCTCAGCACCGGGGACGGACAAACCTACTCCGTCTCGCCCGGTCGAGCGCCGCGGGCCAGGGCGTCCTGGTACTCCTTGACGGCCTTAATCCTCTGCATCGGCTTAAGGCGCTCGAACATGGTATTGCCGTGCAGGTGATCGATCTCGTGCTGCAGGCACACGCAGAACAGATCGCCCGTGGCCTCATAGCGAATCAGGTTGGCATCCAGGTCATACGCCTCGACGACAACGTGATCGGGACGCTCGATCTCGCAGCTAATGCCAGGGATGGAAAGGCAGCCTTCGCTAAACGGCACCAGATGGTCGCTCTGCTCAACAATGACAGGGTTGATGAGCACGTACGGGTCATAGTCGTTCTTGTCGCTGTAATCGCAGTCGATGGTGACAAGCTGAATGAGCTCGCCGATCTGCGGGGCAGCCAGGCCGCAACCGCCATTGTCGAACATCATCTTCTTCATCTTCTCGGCAAGCGCCTCGATCGCCGGGGTGATTTCCTCGATGACGGCGCACTCCTGGCGCAGACGAGGGTCGGGCGACAGTACGATTCCGTTGGCTTCCATGGCCATCCTTTCGGGTTGTTACATCAAATCATAGGCGTCAACGTCAACGCTCACGCTCACGCCGCGCACGGAGCCCACCTCTTTGAGGCAGGCGTCGATATCATCAGAGACATGGTACCCTACCGGCGACTTAACAAGCAGATGGAAGCGGTAACGGTCCTTGGCTCTCTCGATTACACACGAAGCCGGACCAAGCACCTGGGGCACGGCACTCCCCGCCCGCAAAAAGTCGGGCGCGGCGGCATGCCAGCGACGCTTGAGGAGCTTCGCGATGCGACCGATGTAGTCCCGCGCGTCATCCGCGTTCGTCGACCATACCAAGATGTTGGCCAGGCGCACGAAGGGCGGATACAGGGCGTCGCGGCGCTGGTCCAGGTCGTAGTCGGTAAAGATCGAACGGTCGTGCTCGGCGACGGCGCGAATGACCGGGTCCTCAGGCAGATAGGTCTGGATGATAACCTCGCCGGGGCGATCGCCGCGACCGGCGCGACCCGCAACCTGCTCCAGCAGATCGTAGGCGCGCTCCCCTGCTCTAAAATCGGGAAGCTTGAGCGCAAAGTCGGCATTGACCACGCCCACGAGCGTGACCTCGGGAAAGTCGAGGCCCTTGGCGATCATCTGGGTGCCCAGCAGCACCGCGCAATCGGCGGCATCGAACTGCTCGAGCAGCTTTTTGTGCGCGTCCTTGCCGCGCGTGGAATCGGCGTCCATGCGAATGATGGCGACGTCGTCGGGCAGCATCTGGTGCAGGGCGTCCTCGATCTGCTGCGTACCCAGACCCATTTTTGCCAGGTAGCGGCTGCCGCACTTGGGACAGCGACTCGTGGGTGCCGGATAGGGCTGCACACGCCAGGACGATCCGCAGGTGTGGCACTGCAGCGTGTGCGTGCGCTCGTGGTACGTGAGCGCGGTGGAGCAGTGGTTGCAGGTGGGCACGCAGCCGCATTCGCGGCACATAAGGAACGGCGCAAAGCCGCGACGGTTGTGCAGCAACACGGCCTTTTCGCGACGCTCGACTACGCGCTCGAGGCCTTCCATCAGCGGTTTAGAGAACATGGAGCGACTGCCGTGTGCGAACTCGCGGCGCAGGTCGGCAATGCGGACTGTGGGCAACACGGCGTGTCCCGGGCGCTCGGGCATCTCGACGCGCGTCCAGGTGGCTCCGTTGTACGTGCCGCGGCGGCAGCGGTCGAGGGCCTCGGCAGAAGGCGTGGCAGAGCCCAGTACGAGCGGGCACCGATAGCGGCGCGCCATCTCGGCAGCAACCTCGCGCGCATGGTATCGCGGGCTGGAACCCTGCTTGTAGCTGGTCTCGTGCTCCTCGTCGATGATGATGAGACCCAAGTCGCTGAGCGGGCAAAAGAGCGCCGAGCGAGCGCCCACGACCACGCGCGCGGCACCGCTGGCGACCATGTCCCACTGGTCCAGGCGCTCGCCAGCAGAAAGACGCGAATGGAACACAGCGACCGTCTCGCCAAAGCGCGAGCGGAAGCGGCCGACGGTCTGGGCCGTCAGCGAGATCTCGGGCACAAGCACGCAGGCCGAACGGCCGGCTGCAAGCACGCGCTCAATCGCCGAGAGGTAGACCTCGGTTTTACCGGAACCGGTAACGCCATCGACCAGCACCACATCGCCATGGGCATCCAAGCGAGCACGCTCAATCTGCGCGAGGGCCTGCTGCTGACCGTTGGTAAGTGCCACCGGGGCCTTGCCGCTCGCCGAGGACAACGTGGTCTGCTCGCTGCAACCACGCCAGGCGCGGCGCTCCTCCACCACCACGACGCCGCGTTTTTCGAGCGCCTTAATGGTCGCCGACATGCTGTTGTAGAGCAGGTTGAGGTCGCGCGTCGTGACCGGGCCGCATTGGAGCGCCTCGATGAGCTGACGCTGACGGACAGCGGTCTTGGACGGCGTGTAGTCGAAACCCTCGGGCGTGAGCATGACCCAGCGGTTTTGGATGGGTTTGACGGCGGGGCGCTCAACGGTCCACACGCCGTCATCGCCCTTGACCACGCGCGGGCTTCCACCCGGGGGCAAGAACAGGCGCAGGCACTCGGAAAGCGTTGCGACGTACTCGCGGCTCATCCAGCGCGCAATACGGGCGGCCTCGGCGGTAAAGAGCGGCTTGCTGAGGATAACCTCGATAGGCTTAATGCGCGCGGGATTGAGAGCGTCGTTGCCTTGCAGGTCGGCCAGCTCGGGCGCGATGTCGACGATGCAGCCCGCGGCCGCACGGTTGCCAAAATGGACTAGGACGGTGGAGCCGATCTGGGCATCGTTGGCGAGTGACTGCGGAATGCCATAGGCAAACGGCTCGGAGAGCGCTCGGGTCGGGATGTCGAGGACTACGTTCGCATAGGCGACGACGGGCTCGGGTGCGGGCTCAGGCTGCGCCGGGGCGGCAGCAGGGGCCGCGGACTTCGGAGCTTCCTTAGGTTCCGGCGAACCAAACAGCGAAAGTTGCTCGGCCATGGCCCCAGCACCTCCTATCCCATTCGTCTTTAGAAACAAGAGCCCCGCTCGGGTGAACGGGGCTCGGACACAAGCGTTTACGCAGCTGCTACAGCGCCATCGTGCGGGCGCGGTCGATGCGCGCCAGGCAGTCGTCGCGGCCGACGAGCGCCATGGTCTCGCCCAGCGGGGGGCTCACCATGTTGCCGCAGACGGCGACGCGCACGGCCTGGAACACCACGCGCTTCTTGAGGTCCATCTGCTCGGGCAGCGGCTCAAGCGCGGCGTCGATGTTTGCAGCCGTCCACTCGTCCACGCCCTCGAGCGCGGCCTTGGCGGCATCCAGAATGGCGCCCATGCCTTCCTTGGCCAGGCCCTTGTTGACAGACTTCTCGTCATACTCGAGCGTCTCGGCCGTAGCAAAGATGGGGGCGGCGACGGTCACGGCGTCGGCCGGCATCTTGGTGCGCGGCTTGACGATGGCGGCAAGCGCATCGATCCAATCCTCGCCGTACTTGACATTACCCTCGATGAGACCCGCCTCGTGCAGCTCGGGGACCATGATCTCGTCGGCAAACTGAGCATCGGACATGCCGTTGATGTACTCGGCATTGACCCAGTCAAGCTTCTTGGGGTCGAAGGTCGCCGGGTTCTTGGAGATGCGGTCGAGCGAGAACTTGCTGGCCAGAACATCGCGCGGGATGATCGTGGTCTCGCCGTCGAGCGACCAACCGAGCAGCGCCAGATAGTTGACGAAGGCGTCGGACAGGTAGCCGGCGTCGCGGTACTCCTCCACCGAGGTGGCGCCGTGGCGCTTGGAGAGCTTTTTGCCGTCGGCACCCAAGATCATGGAGATGTGGGCGAACGTGGGCACGGGCGCGCCGAGGGCCTCGTAGACCATGACCTGGCGCGGGGTGTTGGACAGATGGTCGTCGCCGCGGATGACGTGGGTGATCTTCATCATGGCGTCGTCGACGACGGTCGCGAAGTTATACGTGGGCGTGCCGTCGGAGCGGAAGATGACGAAGTCGTCGAGCTCCTTGGCGTCGAAGGTCACCTCGCCGTGGACGGCGTCGTGGATGACGACGTCACCGCGGTCCTCGGGCACCTTGATGCGCAGGACGTAGGGCTCGCCGGCCTCGATGCGGCGGCGTGCCTCCTCGGGATCAAGATCGCGGCAGCGGCGCTGATAGCCCTGGAAGGGATCCTTGCGCTCCTGGGCGGCCTTTCGATCGGCGTCGAGCTGCTCCTTGGTGCAGAAGCAGGGATAGGCCTTGCCCTCGTCCCAGAGCTTCTGGGCGGCCTGCTTGTACAGGTCCAGGCGCTCGGTCTGTGCGTAGGGGCCAAAGTCGCCGCCCACCTCGGGACCCTCGTCCCAGTCCAGGCCCAGCCAACGCATGGCGCGCAGGATGATCTGCGTGTTCTCGTCGGTGGAACGGGTGGGGTCGGTGTCGTCGATGCGCAGGATGAACGTGCCGCCGTTTGCACGGGCGAAAGCCCAGTTATAGATAGCGGTGCGGGCGCCGCCGATGTGCAGCTTGCCCGTCGGTGAGGGTGCAAAGCGGACGCGAACGTCTGATGCCATGGAAATCTCCTCGATTGCAGGATGGATGTCTAACCGCATCAGTATAAAGCAACAAAGCAACCTCCGCACAAAGGGCACCGACCCACTCATTGGGGACAGACTTAAATGACCAGTCATTGGGCAACCTGTCGGCACTTAGGTAAGGCTGGTCATTTAAGTCTGTCCCCAATGAGTAGGTGCGGAAAGGGTGTGAATGTTTGATTTACGCGCTATGATGTGCCCTTGCATAGAGAGCCCGGCGGAATGGTAACGGTCGCCGGGACACGTTTTTGAAAGGACAATCATGTCAGAAGAACTTCGTTCCATCCCACCCCAACACGGGTCCTTTGTTTTTACGTCGGAGTCGGTGACCGAAGGTCATCCCGATAAGATCGCCGACCAGATCAGCGACGCCGTCCTCGACGCAATCCTCGCCAAAGAAATAGAGCTCCAGGAGCAGGGCTACATCGCCCCCAACGGCGTGCCTGCCAACGTGGAGAACGTCCGCTGCGCCTGCGAGACCCTCGTGACCACCGGCACCGTCATTGTCGCCGGCGAGATTCGAACCCAGGCCTACGTCGACGTGCAGGAAATCGCCCGCGGCGTTATCCGCCGCATTGGCTACAACCGTGCCAAGTTCGGTTTTGACTGCGACACCTGCGGCGTTATGAGCCTCATCCACGAGCAGTCGCCCGATATCGCCCAGGGCGTTGACGAGTCCTTCGAGACCCAGACCGGCGCTACCACCGACCCGATCGACCTGATTGGTGCCGGCGACCAGGGCATGATGTTCGGTTATGCCTCCAACGAGACCAAGACCCTCATGCCCATGCCGCACTACCTGGCAAGCCGCCTGGCTGAGCGCCTGGCCGCCGTGCGTCACGACGGCACCCTCGCCTATCTGCGTCCCGACGGCAAGACCCAGGTCACCGTGCGCTACGAGGAAGGCAAGCCCGTCGAGGTCACGACCATCGTCATCTCCACGCAGCACGCCGCCGAGATCGAGGACATGGGCAAGATTAAGACCGACCTCATCGAGCACGTCATCACCCCGGTCATGGCCGCTGAGAACATGCCGTGGGACAACGCCGACATCTACGTGAACCCCACCGGTCGCTTTGTCGTGGGCGGCCCCATGGGCGACACGGGCCTCACCGGCCGCAAGATCATCGTCGACACCTACGGCGGCTACGGCCGTCACGGCGGCGGCGCCTTTAGCGGAAAGGACTGCACCAAGGTCGACCGCTCCGCCGCGTATGCCGCGCGCTGGGTCGCCAAGAACGTGGTCGCCGCCGGTCTGGCCGACCGCTGCGAGGTCGAGCTGGCTTACGCCATCGGCGTGTCCAAGCCCCTCTCAATCATGGTCGACACATTCGGTACCGCTAAGGTCGCCGAGGACAAGATCGTTGAAGCCGTAGAGAAGACCTTCGACCTGCGCCCGGGCGCAATCATCCGCGACCTAGACCTGCGTCGCCCCATCTACGAAAAGACGGCAGCCTACGGTCACTTCGGCCGCGAAGATGCCGACTTCACCTGGGAGAAAACCGACCGAGTCGAAGAACTCAAAGCAGCCTGCGGCCTGTAAGCTAACGGCAAAAGCTACAGCCAAGAAACAACGCACCAAAAGAAGTACCGGCTCCAACCGGTACTTCTTTTTTATTTAACCGTTGGTGAAGATGTTTCGTCATGCAGAGCAAGGCGTATCTCCAGCTAATGAATTTCGCCATCTGACAACTCCAACCATGTATCCTTAGTCCCGAGGGGCGGGGCATAAGGTCGATCGCGAGTTCCGCACGAGCCGGAGAGCACCTAATGTGCTCTCCGTGCGAGCAGGACTGTCCGAGCAGGCGACCTTATGCCCCGCCCTCGGGACGATGGGACAAAACAAAGGAGCAGTCATGGCAGGCAAGCCGCAAACACTAGCTACGACCTCGGCATTCGAGATCTTGGGCCCCGTCATGGTCGGCCCCAGTTCATCGCACACCGCCGGCGCCCTGCGCTGCGCCCAGGTGGCCGCCAGCCTGCTGGAAGGCCGCATCACCAAAGTCACCTTTGGCCTGTGGAACTCCTTCGCCCACACCTACCGCGGCCACGGCACCGATCGTGCGCTCGTCGCGGGCATCCTGGGCCTCGACACCGATGACGAGAACATCAAGCAGGCCTTCGACCTCGCAAGCGAGCAGGGCCTCGAATATCACTTTAACATCAAGGGCGACGACGCCTCCATCCACCCCAACACCGTCGACATCGAAATGGTCGACGACACGGGCGCCACGGCACAGGTCCGCGGCGAGAGCCTGGGCGGCGGCAAGATGCGCATCAGCCGCATTAACGGCGTCGGCGTCGACATCTCGGGTATGTATTCCACGCTCTTCGTGGCACACAAGGACGTCCCCGGTGTACTCGCCGCGCTCACCAACCTGCTCGCTTACGCACACGTGAACATCGCCTTCTGCCGCACCTACCGCACCGAAGTAGGCGGCCAGGCCTACTCCGTCTTTGAGACCGACGGCGCGCCCGACGACACCGTCGTCCCCATGCTGCGCAAACTCGACAATGTCGATTACGCGACCTTTATCGAGCTCCCCGGTTCTGCCTCGTCGCTCTCCCCCGGCGTCTCGGCCAAGGAAATCTTCGACGACGGCGAGCAGCTGCTCGATGCGTGTGAGGAACTGGGGCTCAGCATCGGCGCCGTCATGGCCGTTCGCGAGGCGCGTCTGACCGGCGAGGCCCACGCCGTCGCCGCCATGCGCCGCGTGCTCGACGTCATGCGCGAGGAGACCACGGCCCCC
>CAUADW010000036.1 GCA_958427895.1 uncultured Collinsella sp. | reverse complement strand
ATGACGTTCAGGCCAAGCTGGTCGAGCGCTATGAGGAGGGTCGCGCCAAGTAGCGAGGGGCTTTGCCTGCAATGTAGGTGCTGACGAAAAGGCCGCCCTGGGTAACCGGGGCGGCCTTTTTTGATCCCTTGGGGACGGAGGAAAACGGATCATTTTTTTGGTTACGGGCGGCGCGGTCGGCACTAGTCTCCCGAGGCCTGGTTGCGGCCGGTGGCGTAGTCGATCTGCACATGCGGCTGCAGGTTGTAGCAGTACACGTGGAAGCACAGGGTCTTGCCGTGGTCCTCGACCGATTGCGCCTCGAGGCGCACGCCGCGGCAGACAAGTTCCTCCTCGTTGTACATGGGCGTGACGCGGTAGAGCACATGGTTGCCCGTGTCGCGGATGTAGCCGAGAATCTGCTCCTCAAATGGCAGCATGCCCGTTTCGTTGAGATAGCGCGTGCCGGTGAGGAGATTCTTGCGGTTGGCGTTTTCGCCGCAGAGCGACCAGGCGATAAGGTGGCAGCGGTTGTAGAGGCTCTGGCCCGGAATAAAGTCGTAGCGCTGCTGGTGCCAACCGGCAGGATGGATACGCGAGATATCGCCGCGCTCGCCTTGACCGAGTGATTCGGGGCCCACGCAGGCGAGTGCTTTGCGGGTGCGGCCCAGGCTGTCGAGCTTGGAGAACTTCTTAAAGCAGCCCTCTTCTGTAGCGCGCTCGTATTCATCGAGCGTGAATGATGGTGTGCCGAGCGGGTGCGTGCTGTCGGCGCGAAGGGCAACGTAGGGGTTGCCGGCATAGTCGGGAATGCTGCTGAGATAAACACCGCGGGCGCGGTTGAGGTCGGGGTTTTCGACCTCGTCGATGGGGGCGGCGGCGCTGTCCGCGGAAGCGCCGCCGCCGGTGTCGGTTGCGGCGGAATCGGAGCCATCGCCAGAGTCTTGGCTATTTTGAGAGTCCGAGGAACTCGCTGTTCCCGATTCGAGCCGGGCGACCAGGTCCGCCTCGTCGTCGGTGCGGCTGGGGCTCTCGTTTTGTTTTTCGGCCAGAGCCGCCGCCTGTTCATCGCTTCGCGGCGACAGCAGCTTGGGAGCTCCGTCGAGCGATCCCGTAAACAGCGCAAACCCCAGCACCACGGCGGTGCCGATGGAAAGTACTTGCTTGTAGGCGGACTTGCGCGACATTGAGGCTCCTGGAGGGACGGTTGGGAATCTACCAGTCTAGCAGGAGCCGCCGAGGGTCGTTCTATCGAACAAATACTCAAGATTTGGGATAGACGCTACTGATTAATTTGTCCCGCGGTCTAGATCGAGGTGGAGTCGAGCCAGTTGAGCTTGCACTCGAGAATGCGCTGCTCGCCGGGTTCGCTGCTGCCGTCAAGTAGGGCGAGCAGCATCTCGGCTGCTTCGCGACCTTCCTGGTCGACGGGCTCGATGATGGTGGAGACGGTCGGTGTGGTGAGATTAGTCCAGTCTTCGCAGTTGAGTCCCAAAAGGCCGATTTGCTGCGGAAGCAGATGGGCCATGGGCTGAAGTGCCTTGTAGACGCGGGGGAGCGCCCATTGGTTTTGGACAAAGATGAGCGTACGCTTGGCGGGATTGAACTTGAATTTAAAGTACTCGGTAAGCTCGTTGATTGACGGCTTGTTGTGGTCGATGGGAATCGCTTTGTAGAGCTGTCCGTTCGCTGCCAGCGCCTCGGCATACCCCTGAAAACGCTCCATGCGGGTGCGCATCTCGGTCATGTTGGCGGCAATGGAAAAGAAATCTTCGTAGCCGGCGTCGAGGAGTGCCTGTGTGGCGTTGTACACGCCGTCGTAGAGGTTGGTTTTGATCCAGCTGGTACCTGGGCTGTAGATGGCCGCATCGAAAAAGACGACCGGCTTGCCGGCGCGCTTGATGCGGTCGTGGACGGCTTTGAAGTTTGCCGTGGGCTGGATGATAAAGCCATCGACGCCCAGCGAGAGCATCTTGTCGACGTACATGAGCTCGGTCTCGGGGTTAAAGTTGCTCGTGCAAACGACCGTTTGGTAGCCCGCGGGGAGCATGACCTGCTCCATGCCGTTGAGGACGAGGCCCGCCCACTTGTTGGTGTTATCCAAAATGATGATGGCGATGACGTGGGTTTGCTTGCCGGTGAGCGTCTGCGCTTGGGCGTTGGGAACGTATCCGAGTTCCTTAATGACGCGCGCGATTTTGTTCTGCGTCTTTTCGCTAAGCTTTTCTCGTTTGTCGTTGAGGTAATACGAGACGCTTGCCGTCGAGGTTCCCGCCTCTCGAGCGACGTCTGCGATAGTAACGCGCTGTTTTGCCACAGCGACTCCTTCCGACAGATGAGCATTTTCCAACATGATGACTTTGAGTCTTGGTGAGGGATACGCTTCGGTGAGCGACCTTTTCCTTTCATATGAGTATGCAACAAATGCGGTATACGGGTGGGGTCGAAATTTGTGACCGGCATGCGCATCTGCCGTCTACCGAGAAAATCAAATACTTCTTGACTTTTGAAATCGAGGGTAAAATCGCAGGATTCATTTTTGGTTAAACGCATAACTAAATCGCATAACCAACGCTCTGACCTGCGCGTTTACCGAAATAAGCTGGCATTAAGAAAAACGAGCACCTATATTGGTCTTGTCGAAAAGACAGCAAGTCCAAACGGCAGGGGATACTCCGGAGGCCTCCGCAAACGGTGTCTTGCGCACGCAACTCTATGAAAAGAGGGAAGCAATGAAGATCGTAGGCGTTGCCGCCTGTACCGTGGGTATCGCCCACACGTATATGGCCCAGAAGGCGATTCAGGATGAATGCGCCGCCCGTGGCATCGAGTGCAAGGTCGAGGCTCAGGGTGGCCTGGGTATCGAGAATGAGCTCACGCAGGAAGACGTGGACTCCGCCGACCTGGTCCTGGAGTCCGTCGACGTGGGTGTCGAGAACGAGGATCGTTTTGAGCAGAAGATGGCCGAGGGCAAGTTCCTCAAGGTCGGTACTTCCGATGTGATCGCCGATCCGGTCAAGATCATCGACCAGGCTGTTGAGATCATCAAGGCGACGGGCGGTGCCGTTGACGCGCCCAAGGCCGAGGCCAAGGCAGAGAAGAAGGCCGTCTCCGCTGCCCCGCAGGCCCCGACACCGGCGTCCAAGCAGTCTATCTTTGCCGATCCGGGTAAGACGCTGCTCAATGCATTCAATACCGGCGTTTCCTATTTTATCCCCATTGTCGTTATCGGTGGCGTGTTCCTCGCCTTCTCGTTGGCATCCGGTACTGCCGGTGCTAGCGGTATGGAGGTCACCAACCCGTTGATGGTGAGCCTTAACACCATCGGCATGGCCGGCATCTCTATGATGATTCCGGTGCTTGCGGCATACATCGCCTACTCGATGGCCGGCAAGCCCGCGCTTGCCCCTGGCTTCGTCCTGGGCTACTTGGTCAACAACGCCGTCGTCACCCCGAGTGGCAACAGCGTTTCGACCGGCTTCTTGGGCGCCATGATCATGGCTGTTATCTGCGGTTACTTTGTCCGCTGGATGAAGACCTGGAAGGTCAACAACACCATCCAGACCATCATGCCGATCCTGATCATCCCGATTCTGACCTCGCTCGTCCTGGGCATGGCCTACATCTACATCCTGGCCACGCCGCTTGGCTTTGTGATGGATTGGCTCACCAGCGTGCTCGGTAGCCTGCAGGGCGGCTCCGCCGTCGTCCTGGGCCTGGTCATTGGTGTTATGACCGCCTTCGATATGGGTGGCCCCATCAACAAGACCGCTTCGACCTTTACTATGGCCATCATGGCCTCCGGCATCTACGGCCCTAACGGTATGTTCCGCGTCGCCGTCGCCATTCCCCCGATCGCCTGTGGCCTCGCTGCGCTCATCGCCAAGAATAAGTTCGATGACGCCGATCGTCAGATGGGTATCTCCGCACTGTTCATGGGCTGCATCGGCATTACCGAGGGCGCTATCCCCTTCGCGGTCAAGGACCTTGGCCACACCCTGCCCGGCATCTGCATCGGCTCTGCCGTGGGTGCGGCGCTCGCCGCCTTCCAGGGTATCGACTGCTACGTCCCGCACGGTGGCTTTATCGTCGCCCTTGCCACCAACAACGTCGCGCTGTTCTGCCTGGACATCGTGATTGGCTCCGTGGTCGCCGCTGCAATCCTGATTGCCATGAAGCCCACGCTCGATAAGCAGGCCAAGTAAACCTTTAAGGACTCCGGTTGTGCGGAGGGATGGATTTGACTCCGCACAACCGCCCCTACACAACAAAATCCATCCGTACTGATAGGGCCCGCATCTGGGTCCCAGGGAACTTTTGTCAATAATCCTCTGGAGAAGGAGAACAAAATGTCCAACCTCACCATCCGCCAGGCCGTTCAGGGCATGCTCAAGCTGCAGGATAGTGGCGATCACGCAACCATGGTCGGCATTGGCCCCATGAGCCCCAACCTGATTCAGGCCGTGTTCGAGCTTGCCAAGGACGAGGATTTCCCGCCCATGTTTATCGCCAGCCGCAACCAGGTCGATATGGACGAGATGGGCGCCGGCTACGTCAACGGTTGGGACCAGACGCGCTTTGCCGCCGACATCAAGAAGGTCGCCGACGAGGTGGGTTACACCGGCCCGTACTACCTGTGCCGCGATCACGGCGGTCCGTGGCAGCGCGACGAGGAGCGTAACGCCCACCTGCCCGAGGACGAGGCCATGGAGCTCGCCCGCAAGTCCTTCGTCGCCGACATGGAGGCAGGCTTTGACCTGCTGATGGTCGACCCCACCAAGGACCCCTATCAGATCGGCAAGGTTATTCCGCTTGACGTGGTGCTTCGCCGCACGATCGATCTTATCGACTACCTTGAGCAGTACCGTCGCGAGCATAACCTGCCCGAGGTCGCCTATGAGGTCGGTACCGAGGAGACCAATGGCGGCTTGACCTCTACCGATAAGTACGAGGAGTTCATTTCTCAGCTGCAGCCCGAGCTCGAGAAGCGCGGCTGCCCCATGCCCACCTTTATCGTCGGTCAGACCGGCACGCTTACCCGTTGGACCGAGCAGGTCGGCCATTACAACTTTAAGAACGCCCGCGAGCTCGCCGACATGGCAAAGCGCTACGGCGTGGGCCTGAAGGAGCACAACGCCGACTACCTGGACGACGCGACGCTGCTCGAGCACATCCCGGCTCACGTGACGGCCTCCAATGTCGCCCCTCAGTACGGCACCGAGGAGACCCGCGCCTACCTCAAGCTCTGCGCTACCGAGCAGATTCTGGTCGACAACGGCCTGTGCGACGATCCCTCCGACCTGTATCACACGCTGCTGGTCAAGGCTATCAAGACCGAGCGTTGGCGCAAGTGGATGACCGGCGACGACGTTAACCTGCAGGTTGACGACATTCTGGCCGACGACGAGCTCAGCCTGAAGATTCTGGATGTCTCCGGCCACTACGCCTTTAACGATCCCGAGGTCAAGGAGCAGGTCGAGAAGCTCTATCGCAACCTCGCTGCCCAGGACATCGACGGCAAGCGCTTTGTGATTGAGCACATCAAGCGCCCGATCAAGCAGTACGTCGTCGGTCTTAACCTCAAGGGCGTCACGAGCCGCATCGAGAAGGCTCTCGAGGACTAAGTAGTTTTTCCTACACGACGCCGGGCCTGGGGCATGTCCCAGCTGCAGGCCCGGCACATAGGACAAAGGGGCATCCCCTTTGTCCTTTCTTTTGAGTTTTGGATTCCTCCGAAGGAGTTTGCACCATGAAGTTCTTTATCGATACCGCCAACCTTGACGAGATCGCCGAGGCCAAGAGCTGGGGCTGCCTTGCCGGCGTAACCACCAACCCGTCCCTGTACGCCAAGACCGGCGGCAAGCTTGCAGACTTTGAACCCCACATGCTCAAGATCGCCGAGCTTTGCGAGGGCCTGCCCGTGTCCGCCGAGTCCACCGCGACCACTGCCGAGGGCATGATCGAGGAGGGCAAGCGCCTTGCCGCTCTGGCTCCCAACATCGTGGTTAAGCTTCCCGTGTGCGAGGCCGGCCTCGCCGCCTGCCGCGCGCTGGCCGATGCAGGCGTGCGCGTCAACATGACGCTTGTCTTCTCGCCGACGCAGGCCCTCATGGCCGCCAACGCCGGTGCCCGCTACATCAGCCCGTTTGTGGGACGCATCGACGACATCGCCGAGGACGGTATCTCGCAGCTCGACAACGTTGTGACCTGCATCAAGAACTATGACTGGACTGGCAAGAACGTCGACGACACCGTCGAGATCATCACCGCATCTGTCCGCACGCCCAATCACGTGACCCAGGCGGCGCTGCTCGGTGCCGATATCGCGACCGTCCCCATGGCCGCTCTTAAGAAATGCCTGCATCATCCGCTGACCGACCAGGGCCTTGCCTCGTTCGAGGCTGACTGGAAAAAGGTCGTCGAGGCACAGTAACGATGGTTCTGCCGGCCCAGCATTTGTTATGCCGGGCCGGCGTGCTCAAGAGAGGAAACTCCATGACCGATCAGGAACTGGCCAAGATTGCCAATGAGGTTCGCCGCGGTATTGTCACGGGCGTCCACGCCGCCAAGTCGGGGCATCCGGGCGGATCGCTTGGCGCCGCCGACATTATGACCTACCTCTACTTTGAGGAAATGGATGTCGACCCGGCGAATCCGAGCCGCGCTGAGCGCGATCGCTTTGTGCTCTCCAAGGGACATTGCGCTCCGGCACTCTATGCCGTGCTCGCCGAACGTGGGTTTTTTCCCAAGGAGGAGCTCGAGACGCTCCGTCATATCGGCAGCCGCCTGCAGGGCCATCCCAATATGAATGATACGCCGGGCGTCGACATGTCTACCGGATCGCTCGGTCAGGGTATCTCCGCTGCGGTTGGAATGGCGCTCGCCGCAAAGCACTGGGGTGACAGCTACCGCGTCTACACGCTGTTGGGCGACGGCGAGTGCGAGGAGGGCCAGGTGTGGGAGGCGGCCATGTTCGCCGGCAACCACGACTTGGATAACCTCGTCGCTATCGTCGACCACAACGGCCTGCAGATTGACGGCACGATCGATGAGGTCAACTCGGCTATGCCACTTGCCGACAAGTTCCGCGCCTTTAAGTGGCATGTGATCGAGCTCGCCGACGGTAACGACATGGCGCAGATTGCCGCCGCCTTTGCCGAGGCTCGCAAGGTGAGCGCCTCGCCCGTGGCCATTATCGCCGAGACGGTGAAGGGCAAAGGCGTCTCCTTTATGGAAAACCAGGTGGGCTGGCACGGCAAGGCACCCAACGATAAACAGTTTGAGCAGGCCATGGCCGAGCTCGCAGCAGCAGGGGAGGAGCTCTAATGGCAGACGTCAAGAAAGTCGCCACGCGCGTTAGCTATGGCGAGGCACTTGTCGAGCTGGGCAATGAGCGCGATGACTTTGTGGTTCTCGATGCCGACCTGGCCGCCGCCACGCAGACCGGTAAGTTTAAGGCTGCGCACCCTGAGCGCTTCTACGACGCCGGCATTGCCGAGAGCAACCTGATGGGTCTTGCCGCCGGCATCGCGACCACGGGCCGCGTTGCTTTTGCGAGCACCTTTGCGATGTTTGCCGCCGGTCGCGCCTACGAGCAGGTCCGCAATTCCATTGGCTACCCGCACCTCAACGTCAAGATTGGCGCTACCCATGCCGGCATTTCGGTGGGCGAGGACGGCGCCACGCACCAGTGCTGCGAGGATATCGCACTCATGCGCACGATTCCGGGTATGACGGTGGTCGTTCCCGCCGACGACGTCGAGGCTCGCGCCTGTGTGCGCGCCGCCTATGAGTTTGAGGGCCCGGTTTACATGCGCTTCGGCCGCCTGGCAACACCGGTCATCAACGATCACGAGGACTATGAGTTCAAGATTGGTCGCGGCGTGGTCGTGCGCGAGGGGTCCGATGTGACTATCGTCGCATGCGGCCTTATGGTCGCCGAGGCGCTTGAGGCTGCCGAGACGCTCGCTGCCGATGGCATCGATGCCGAGGTCATCAACATGCACACGATCAAGCCGCTCGATGAGCGCCTGGTGGTTGCCAGCGCCAAGAAGACCGGTCGCGTGGTCACCGCCGAGGAGCATTCGATTATCGGTGGTCTTGGCGAGGCTGTGGCCTCGGTGCTCGCGGAGCAGCATCCGGTGCCGATGCGACGCGTCGGCGTGCGCGATGTGTATGGTGAATCCGGCCCTGCGGTCGATTTGCTGCACAAGTACGGTTTGGACGCCGACGGCATCGAAGCTGCGGTCAGGTCTGTGTTGTAAGGAAGGTTTCCATGGGATTTGTATCTGCCAACCAAGTGACGATCGGGTATACCGCCGCCTCGCGCGAGGACGCCCTGCATTATTTGTCCGAGCAGGCCATCGAGCTCGGCTTTGCCGATGACGCATCTGCCGTAGAGGCTGCCTTTATTGCTCGCGAGAACGAGGCCGAGACCGGCCTTGTCGCCGGTTTTGCCGTTCCGCATGCCAAAAGCGACGCGATCCATACGCCGGGCGTTGCCGTGCTTAAACTTCCCGAGCCCGTTGAATGGCCGAGTTTCGATGGGGTTCCCGTCGATGTTGCGCTCGCGCTGTACGTGCCCGCCGGTGAGGCTGGAACCACGCACCTGCGTCTGCTCTCCAAGGCTGCCGTGATGCTGATGGACGCAGGCTTCCGTGACAAAGTGCGCGCGAGCACCGATCCCGTTGAGATTGCGGAGCTCATCAATGGCGGACTCGAAGACTAGAACGGTCATCCCGTTCAAGCAATCGATCCTTCTCCAAGGAAAAGGGCCGCGACGCCATATGGGTGTCGCGGCCCTGTTTGCGTTTCCCCAGATAAAACCTACCAAAATAAACCTGTCCCTTTTTGACAGGTCAGTTAACGCAGTCAAAACGGCGTAACCTAAAGATTCATGTTGCCGTGGATGTAGGGGGTGACCTCGGGGGAGATATGGTCGCAGCCCAGCTCGCGCAGCGCGGACTCGATAGCGGCGGGCAGCGGGGTCTTGCCCTTGTCGTCGACGGCGGCACCGCCGAGGGCGGCGATCTTGGCGACATCTGCGGGTGCGGCCTCGATATGCATGCAGCCGCCGACCAGGCGTGCGCGGACCTGAGCTAAGTCAAGATCGTGCAGGTAATCCTCGCAGGCGCGGATTAAATCGACCTTCTCGCGCGTAAGCTCCTCGCCCGTGGGGACGCGCGTGGCAAGGCAGGCTCCCGCCGGCAGGTTCCAAACGGGATAGCCCCATGCGCGCAGCAGCTCGCGCTCTTCGTCCTTGGTAAAGCCGACCTCCATAAGGGGTGAGCGTACGCCGAGCTCTTCTGCCGCACGCATGCCGGGGCGGTAGTCACCGCGATCGCTTGCATTGCTGCCATCGATGACGGTGGGAAAGCCGAGCGACTTGGCGTGGTTGACGATGGCGGTAAAGCCAGCGTGCTTGCAGTGGTAGCAGCGATTGGCATCGTTGCAGGCTACTTGGGGGAGCTGCAGCTGATCGACCGAAAGATTGAGCACGGGGAGCTTAAAATGCGCCCCTTCATTGGCTTGTCCATCAACGGATCGCTCAAACGAGGCCTGTTCGGGCGTGCCGATGAGCGGCGTGGTGAGATGGACGAGGAGGGTATTGGTAGGCATGATGCGGGCGCATACGGCGGCCAAAAAGCTGCTGTCAACGCCGCCGGAAAACCCGATAGCCACGCGCCCGTATGCCAAAAGCAGCTGCTCGAGCGCCGATAGCTTGTCTTGAAGCTCCTCTGCGGGTGCCGTGGTGTCTGAAAGCATGAAAGTTCCTTACAGTAATTAAAGCTCGGATGAAACTATAATCCCACCGAGCTGCTTGTCATAAGACTTCCAGCTATGTAACGAAAGTGCAATATGCTATATACGTTATATACAAGCTTGTAAAGTGCGGTAGAGTGGCAGTAATGCAATCCGGCGAGGGGGACCGATATGATCAAGGCTGTTATTTTTGACATGGATGGAACGCTGGTCGATACCGAGCGTTTGGGGATTAGGGCCTGGAAGGCAGGCGCCGCTGAGCTGGGGCTCGCGATTGATGATGCGCTGATCCATCAGTTTATCGGTCGCACGCTACCCGATGTCATGGACATCCTCGATAAGCATTACGGCAGCCACGAGACCGCCGAGGCGATCTATGTCCGCCACAAGGAGATTCGCGACGAGATGGTCAAGACCGAGCTGGAGCTTAAGGCCGGCGCCGCCGAGTGCCTAGACGAGCTGCTGGCTGCGGGCTATCACGTGGGTCTAGCGACGTCGTCGCGCCACGTTACCGCCGAGCGCAACCTTAAAGCATTCGGCCTCTTTGACAAGTTTGAGACCGTGACCTGCGGCGACGACGTTGTGCACGGCAAGCCCGACCCCGAGATGTATCTGCTCGCCTGCGAGCGCGCGGGCTTTGCTCCCGAGGAATGTGCCGTGGTCGAGGATTCGCGCAACGGCTGCGTCTCGGGCATTACGGCCGGCTGCCACGTCTTTGCCGTTCCTGACATTGTTCCGCTGCCGCAGGACGTGGTGGATGGCTGCGAGGCCGTGCTCGATACGTTGTTCGACCTTACGGCGGCGGTCAAGGCCGTGCGCTAGACAATTGCGGAGCTGAAACGAACAATCGGTTGACTTTGCGCTTAAGCAAAAGAGGTTCGGCAATAGTCGGCCCTCTTTTGCTTAAGTGGCGTTTTGGCATACTGGCTGACGTGCTATAGATACGCGCCGAGGTTGATGGCGGTGGCTTCGGCTTGGCTGCTCGCCTGGGTACTGGCGCGCTCCAAGAGGAACGGCCGCACGAGTTCCTGACGGTTGATGTCCTCGGCGGCTGTGACCGCAGTAACGGTTCGCGCTGCGGAACCAATGCGGATGTGCTTGGTTTTTGCCGGCGCCTTGTTCTCGATTTGCTCCATGAGCAGCTGGACACCCTTGCGGCCAATCTCGTAGCCCGGGGGTGCCACCGTGGTGAGGGGGACCGACCCGCTCCATGCAAGCGGGTTGCCGTCGCAGCCGGCCACACGAAGCTGCTCGGGGACGGAGATGCCTTTGTCGGTCAACGCCGAGATAACGCCCGAGGCCAATACATCGGTAAGGCCGATGACAAAATCGGGACGCTCGCCGGTAGAGCGCTCGGCAATCTGAGCGCCGATGCTGTAACCATCGGCAGCGGTATTCCATTCTCCGGCGTCAATGACCTCAATTTTGATATCGGGATGCAGGGCGAGGGCCTTGTGAATGCCAAGCACGCGCAGGGTGAGCTGCATAAATGCCGCTCTGCCCACAACGGTGATATGGTGTGCGCCGCGGGCGATGGCAAGCTCGGCGATAATGCGTCCCTGTGCCTCGTTGTCGGCGGCCACGTAGTAACCTGGCTCGGAACAGTGGATGTCCAGATGGACGATCGGCACGGGCATCTTGGTCATGGCGGGGTGCCAGTCGGGGGATGCCATGGGCTGAACCATGACGCCGGACATCTGGGTGCCCATAAAGTAGCGCAGGTAATGGTCCTCGAGAATATCGTCGTTATCGGCGTTGGCGATGAGCAGGTCGTAGCCGTGCTTGCGGGCCTCGTTGTGGGCGCCGCTGGCGATTTGGAGTGAAAAGCCGTGGTCGAGACGGGGGAGCACCAGGCCAAAGGACTTGGTGGCGCCGCCCGCGAGCTGACGAGCGCTTTGGTTGGGCAGGTAGCCCAGTCGATTGATGGTTTCGTTAATGAGCTTGAGGGTCTCGGGACGCAACTTTTCGGGATGGTTGAGCGCGTTGGAAACCGTGCCCAACGAAACCCCGGCTTCGCGCGCGACGTCGCTGATTTTAACCTTTGCCATAGCGGCCCCTTTGATGCGTTTCAAGTACGAGTCAGATTGTAGCATCGCCCGTTCCCAGGGTGTCAAAACCCACCAATTAGGGGCAGGTTTATTTTGGCAGGTTTTATCTGGGCAAACACCGGAGTCCAGACCACACAAAGGTGCCTGTCCCCCTTTGTGGTGGTTTTGGCGCGGCTGGGCTGCGCGTTAAACAGTGGAGTGTCTACAATAGAAGCCGTTTTGATCGTAGATTGAAAGGCTTTGGTATGACTCGCGCTGTTTCTCGTCGTGATTTCCTGGGTTTGATCGCCGGTGCTGCAATGGTTGCGGCGAGCGGTTGCGCTGGCAGTGGCGCTGACAAGGGCTCTGCCGCCGGTTCTGCCGCGGTTGCGGGCGACGATATCAAGGGCGCCAAGCTCACCTTTGTGGGTGACGATGCCTTTGCGCCCTATCGCTATCTGGAGACGCAGTCGGACGGCAAGCAGAAGGTTGTCGGCCTGGATATCGCCATTGCCGACGAGATGGTCTCGCGCCTGGGCTTTTCTTACGACTTTGAGCCGCAGGACTTTGCCGCCACGCTTGCATCGGTGCAGAGCGATGACAAGGCCTTTACCATGGCGATGAGCTCCAACGAAGAGCGCGAGCAGACCTACGACTTCACGCGCGGCTACTATCAGCCGCTTGTGGGCGTTCTCACGCTCGGCGGCGATCCCGTCAAGCGCGTTGAGGACCTCGTCGGCAAGTCTATCGCCTGCACCACCGGTACCGTGCAGAACAAGTTCATCGCCAAGGTCATGCCCGATGCTGATATTCACACGTACGACGGTGGCGACCAGTGCCTGCAAGAGGTGCTCGCCGGGCGCATCGATGCCTACCTGTGTGACGGCGCCGAGGGCCAGTCCATGCGCGATGCGAATGAGGGCCTGGTGCTGGGCCTGCTCGATCGCTCCGAGACGAGCGATCACGTGGGCGTGTACCGCCTGATGGCCAAGAAGGGTGCCGGATTTGTCGCGGCGCTTGACGAATGCATCGGCGAGATGCTCGAGGACGGCACCATCGATGACTGCATCAAGCAGTATGTGGGCGCCGACTTCATGTGGAACGGCGACTATTCCGCTTCCGGTACGTCGACGGTTGCCGGAAAATAGCGAGCCGGTGAGGCGCGCGCCAAGGGCATGCTGATGAAGTTTGAACTGCTAGAACCATATATACCGATGTTTATGAGCGGCCTGGTCGTGACCTGTCAGGTGACGGCCGCCGCGCTGGCCCTAGCACTCGTCCTGGGCTTTCTCATTGCCGTGCTCAAGGTTTTGCCCTGTCGCCCATTGCGTGCGGTGCTCAACTTCTACACCTCTATCTTTCGCGGCGTGCCGCTCATCGTGTTGCTTTTTTTGGCGTACTTTGCGACGCCGCAGCTCACGGGCTTCAAAATTTCGATGTTTGCCGCCGGTGCCATTACGCTGGGGCTCAACGGCTCAGCGACGGTGTCCGAGACGGTGCGCGGTGGTATCGAGGGCGTTGACCGGGGGCAGTACGATGCCGCTCGGGCCATCGGGCTTCGCTATGTTCCCATGATGCGCAAGATCATCGTTCCGCAGGCGATGCGCTCGATTGCCCCTGCTCTGGTCAACGAAGTGATCACGGTCCTCAAGAGCTCCTCGCTGGTGGCAACCATCGGCCTGATGGATATGATGCGCGCCGCCCAGAGCGTGCAGGCGCTCACCTATCGAGCCTTTGAACCGTTTTTAGTGGTGGCCGTGGTCTACTACGTCATTGTTATGGCACTCACGGCCCTGAGCAATCGGCTCGAACGCCGCCTGCGTCCCTAGGGGAGTGCCAACCACAGCAAAGGTGCCTGTTACCGTTGTGGTGGTAGGGTGTGTGCATCGAGTGGTATCCAGTTTAAGATACCACTTCTGGTATATCAGCTTGCGTTTGTGTGAGTACAATACTCGGACGTTATACGTCTCAGCGCCCGTCGTGCGTGGGCGTTTTGCAGTCACGCGAGCGAAGGGATTTATCCTATGTGCGGAATTGTCGGCTACACCGGCTCTGATATTGCAAAGAACATCCTGGTCACAGGCCTCAAGCGTATGGAGTATCGCGGCTATGACTCCTCGGGCGTCGCGCTCGAGGTGGGCGAGGGCGCCGCGGCGCACCTCGACGTCATCCGCCGCGTGGGCAAGGTCGCGGGCCTGGAGAGCGAGCTTTCCAACATCGACAGCGACGCTACCTGCGGTATCGGCCACACTCGTTGGGCCACCCACGGCAAGCCCTCCGTCGTTAACGCTCACCCCCACACCAGCTGCGACGGTCGTATCGCCATCGTCCACAACGGCATCATCGAGAACTTCGCCGAGCTGCGCGAAGAGCTGGAGGGCCGCGGCCATCACTTTAAGAGCGAGACCGATACCGAAGTTTTCGCGCACTTGATCGAAGAGGCCTATGCCGAGACGCGCGACCTGATGGCTTCCGTGCGCGAGGCCTGCACCCACGTGGTGGGCGCCTATGGCCTGGCCGCCGTGTGCGCCGACGAACCTGGCGTGATCGCCGTTGCCCGCAAGGACTCCCCGATTGTGGTCGGCGTGGGCGAGACCGGCTCCTACGTTGCCTCCGATGTGATCGCGCTTATCGATGCCACCCGCGATGTCGTGGTGCTCGAAGATGGTCAGTTTGCCAAGCTCACGCCCGCAGGCGTCGAGTATACCGACGAGGCCGGCAATGTGATTGAGCCCAAGATCACCCATATCGACTGGGACCTGGACATGGCCGAAAAGGGCGGTTATCCCGACTTTATGCTCAAGGAGATTCACGAGCAGCCGCGCGTGGTGCGCGACACGCTGGTGGGCCGCATGACCCCTGCCGGTGAGCTCGATATCGACGAGTTGGGCCTTTCGCTCGAGGAACTCAACGATATCGACCGCGTATATGTGATTGCCTGCGGCACCAGCTACCACGCCGGACTCATCGCCAAGAACCTTATTGAGGGCTGGGCTCGTATTCCTACCGAGGTTGAGGCGGCTAGCGAGTTCCGCTACCGCAACCCCATCATCACGCCGACGACGCTCGTCGTGGCCGTGTCCCAATCGGGCGAGACGGCCGATACCCTCGCCGCCATTCGTGACGCGCGTATCAAGGGCGCCAAGGTCTTTGGCATCACCAACGTGGTGGGCAGCCCCGTGGCGCGCGAGAGCGACGGCGTCATCTATACCAAGGCCAACAAGGAGATCGCAGTCGCCTCGACCAAGAGCTTCATCGGTCAGGTCGTGAGCCTCACGCTTTTGGCCCTGCTGCTGGCGCAGGTCAAGTACCGCCTGACCACCAAGCAGACGCGCATGCTGTTCCGCGAGCTTTCCGATACGGCCGAGCAGATTCAGTGGATCCTGGATACGCAGACCGAGGCCGTGCACGAGGCCGCGCTTGTGTGCAAGGACGCGCAGTCCGCACTGTTCGTGGGTCGCGGCATGGGCGCCGCCATTTCTTATGAGGGCGCGCTTAAGCTCAAGGAGGTCAGCTACCTGCATGCCGAGGCATATGCCGCCGGCGAGATGAAGCACGGCCCCATCGCGCTGATCGATCCGGGTTTCCCTGTCATCGCGGTGGCAACCAAGAGCGCAACGTACGATAAGACGGTGTCGAACCTCATGGAGTGCAAGGCTCGCGGCGCCAAGGTCATCGTCGTTGCTACCGAGGGCGACGAGGAAATCAACAAGATTGCCGACTGTATCATTCGCGTGCCGTCCGTCCGTGACGTGTTCAGCCCCATCACGGCGAGCGTTCCGCTGCAGCTGCTCGCCCGCGAGGTGGCCATCCTGCGCGGTTGCGACGTTGACCAGCCTCGCAACCTCGCTAAGAGCGTGACCGTGGAGTAGTTGTTGTTCCGCCGTTCTGGCGACCAAGGCCCGGCTCCGTTGTGGCGGAGCCGGGCCTTGTTTCATTTGACCAGGTAAAACCTGCCGAAATAAACCTGTCCCTTTTTGGCAGGTTAGCGGAGCTTGCTGGTCTCGAAATACTTGGGATATTGGTCCAGGACCTCGGTCTGGTTGCGGAACATCATATGCAGGTGCTTGCTGACCAAAAAGCTCG
>CAUADW010000035.1 GCA_958427895.1 uncultured Collinsella sp. | reverse complement strand
GGGATTGGTCAATCTCGGCCGACTATATTTGGCTAAAATAATCCGACGCTAACAACTTGACTATTTGCGCGACTTATGATCTACGAAACTACTCAAAAAAGTTGCGGTGGAATAGTTCTTGTTTAAGAGCCAGAAGGCTGGATTTAGGAACTATTTCACCGCAACTTATAGGGAATCCTAGGCGATGTGGAGTGGGTTGGCGGCGTCGACGGCATCGGGGGCGTCGGAGAGGCCGTCAGGAGCAGCGTCTGCCGGATCCTCTTCGGGGGTCTCGATCTGTTTGATCATGACCTCTTGGCCCTGCAGCAGGTATGTCTCGCCGCTACCGCAATGGGGACAGGTCTTGCCGTGCTCGACCGTCGCGTAGTCGCGGCCGCACACCTTGCAATGCGTCACGGCCTCGACGGGCTCCACAATAAGCTCCGCGCCCTCTATGATAGGCTTTTTATCTGCCGCCCAGCGCCAAGCGTCGAGTAGTAGATCGGGAACGACGCCCGAGACCTCGCCCAGCAGCAGCGTGACGCTCGAAACGTGGCGCACGCCATTGGCGCGCGCCACGTTCTCGACATCGCGAATGATGTGGTAAACGATTCCCAATTCATGCAAGGTAGAAACCTTTCAACAGAGGTCGATGCGATGTCAATTCAACGTCAGCGAGCGGCGATCCAGGTGCCCCAGGTTGCCCCGAAACAAGGCGTCCGCAGGGCTTTTGCCCGCGGCGCCGAAGTTGAGGGGCAAGATGGGGTACCTGGGCGCCGCGCAGCGTCGGCAGTGCCGCCGTTCGTTAGAACGGCGGAACCTCATTACTTCTTCCCAAATTTAATCTTGATGGCGCGCTTGAGCGCGTACTTGCCGAGGCTCGGGAGCTTTTGCTCGTATTTGACCATCGTGGAGCACTCGGGGCGATCGCGATCCAGGTGGATGGCATCGAACGCGCACTTGGTGGTGCACAGACCGCAGCCGATGCACTTGTTGGGGTCGACGATCGAGGCACCGCAGCCCAGGCAGCGGGCGGTCTCGGCGCGCACCTGCTCCTCGGTAAAGGTCTCAACATACTCGCTAAACGTCGCGGCCTTCTCGCGCTCGCGGTCCACGTGGGCAACCTCGCGGCTCGCGTTGTCGTAGCTCTCGAACACAACGTCGTCGCGGTCGAGCGCGGTGTAGCGGCGCTGATTGCGGCCGATGGTGAGCGTGGATCCCGGCTGCACAAAGCGATGGATGGACACGGCGGCCTCGTGGCCGGCGGCGATGGCATCGATGGCAAAGCTCGGACCGGTGTAAACGTCGCCGCCCACAAAGATGTCTGGCTCGGCGGTCTGGTAGGTCTGGGGATCGGCAAGGGCACCCTGGCCGCGGCCGAGCTCCACCTTGGAGCCAGCCAGCAGGTCGCCCCACACGATGGACTGGCCGATGGACATGACCACGCGGTCGGCATCGACGCGGCGCAGATCGTTCTCGTCGTACTCAGGCGCAAACCGACCCTCGTCGTCAAAGACACGCGTGCAGCGCTTAAAGGTGATACCGCACACATGACCGGCCTCGTCCAGGTGAACCTCCTTGGGACCCCAGCCGCAGCTGATGTGAGCGCCGTCCTCAACGGCCTCGTGACGCTCCTCCTCGCTGGCGGGCATCTGGGCCTCGCTCTCCAGGCAGAACATCTCAACGTGCTCGGAACCCAGACGGCAGGCGTTGCGGGCAACGTCGATGGCCACGTTGCCGCCGCCCACCACAATGGTGCAGCCGGACAGGGTATCGATCTTTCCGCTGTTAACCTCGCGAAGGAAGTCGACGGCCACGGTCACGTCCTCGGCACTCTCGCCCGGAATGCCGGCAAGGCGGCCGCCCTGGCAGCCAATGGCAACGTAGAAGGCCTTAAAGCCCTGCGCGCGCAGCTCGTCGAGTGTCACATCACGACCGACCTCCACGCCATAGCGGAACTCGGCACCCATCAGGCGAATGATCTCGACCTCGGCCTCAATGACGTCCTTCTGCAGCTTAAAGCTGGGAATGCCATAGGTGAGCATGCCGCCCGGGCGCTCGTTCTTCTCGAACACGACGGGCTTGTAGCCCTTCTCGGCCAGATAGAAAGCGCAGGACAGGCCGGCCGGACCGGCACCGATGATGGCGATCTTCTGATCAAAGCCGCCAGCGCGCGTCGGCGTAACCACGGGCGGGACGTAGCGGGTCGCGGCATCCAGATCGCGCTGGGCGATGAACTTCTTGACCTCGTCGATGGCCACGGCGGCGTCCACACGGCCGCGGGTGCAGGCATCCTCACAGCGGCGGTTGCACACACGGCCGCAGATAGCGGGCAGCGGGTTCTCGCGCTTAATGAGTGCTAGGGCCTCGTCATAGCGACCCTGAGCCGCGAGCTTCAAATAGCCCTGAACGGCAACGTGCGCGGGGCAGGCCGTCTTGCAGGGAGCGGTGCCGGACTCATGCGTCTCGATGCGGTTGTCGTTGCGGTAGTTGGGCGACCACTTGGTGTGATCCCACTTGGTGGCATCGGGCAGCTCCTGGCGCGGATACTCGGGCACCTGTCCGCCGGCCTTTTTGCTGCAGAGCTTCTGGCCGAGCTTGGCGGCACCGGCCGGGCACACCTCAACGCAGCGACCGCAGGCCACGCACTTGTCCTTCTCGACCTTGGCGACATAGGCCGAGCGCGACAGGTTGGGCGTGTTGAACAGCTGCGAGGTGCGCAGGGCGTAACACACGTTGACGTTGCAGTTGCAGATGGCGAAGATCTTGTTCTCGCCGTCGATATTGGTGATCTGGTGCACAAAGCCGTTGTCCTCGGCCTGGCGCAAGATGTCGTAGACCTCGTCGCGCGTCACGTAATGACCACGGTCGGTCTCGACCACGTAGTCGGCCATATCGCCCACGGCAATGCACCAGTCGGCGGGGTCGTCGGCGCAGCCCTCGCCCATCACGCGACGGCTCGCGCGGCAGCTGCAGGTGCTGGCGGCATATTTGCCATCGTATTTGTCGAGCCAATGCTCGATATGCTCGATCGGCACCGAGGTGCTCGAAGCATCGATAGCCTTCTCGACCGGAATGACGTGCATGCCGATGCCGGCGCCACCGGGCGGCACCATCGGCGTAGCCTTGGACAGCGGTCCCTTGGACGCCTGCTCAAAGAACTTGGCATAGACCGGGTGCTCCTCGAGCTGGCTCACGCGCATGTTGAGGAACTCGGCGGAACCCGGCACCAGCATGGGCAGCACCCACTGCTTGGCGCGCTCGGGGTTTTCCCAGTTGTACTCGAGCAGACCCGTGTAGCTCATGTCGTCGAGCATCTTCTCGATATCGGCCTCGGGCATGCCGGTGAGCTTGACCATCTCGGGCAGCGTATAGGGACGGCGCATCTTCATCTTGCAGAGCACTTCGGCCTGCTCGTCGGTTGCGGCCTCGGCAAACGACCAGTACTCGTAGCCCAGCAGCTCGTCGCGGTGCAACAGACGGTTGGTGCAGTGCTCGCACAGTTTGACGATGGCCTCGCGCGGATGCTCCGGTATCGGCGGCACGAACTCCGCGCCGATATCGGGCTCGGTATAGCTAATCCCCGGTCCGTTGAGAATCATGGTTGTCCCTTCTCTTGCCACAGCCCGGCGAGACCGCGGCGCCCCTCTTTTTTGCAGGCCGGGCATGCCCCATGCCGTTCACCCGCCATTAGTTGACATTGTGTCAAAAATAGTATTGACGAACCGTCAACAATATTCAAGACTGTTAGGCGAACGGTCAGGCAAAAGAGGATGAAAGGCGGCAAAAACATGGGCAACAACACAGCAGATACCTCTGTGGCCGACGCCGTCCCCGCGCCCGACAGCGCGGCCAAGCGTCTGACGGGCGACGAGCGTCGTCGCGAGATTCTCGATGCCGTGCGCGCCGTGAGTTCCGAGCTGGGCGTGTCGCATCTTTCGGTATCGGCCGTGACCAAGCGAGCCGGCTGTACGCGCTCATTGTTCTACCACTACTTTGCCGATATGGACGCCGCCGTCACCGCCGTCATGGACGAGGCAATCGACGGTTTTATCTCCGAGCTCGAGCAGTGGAACGCCAGCCGCACGGTCGGCGACATCGAAGGCGCACTCGACACCGTCGCCCCGCTCTTTAAGCACCTGGTCGTGAGCGGCCACGAGCTGCCGAGCACGCTCACCTCGAGCAGCGGCGCGCTCTACGGCGGCTTTTTGCACAACGTGGTCCAGCGCGTGGCGCAGTATATCTGCGACACCACCGTGGTGGACTTTGTCGCCCATCATGAGCTACGCATCGACCATGTCTACGAGACGTTCTACACCCTCATCATGGGGTTGTTGATGTATATCCGCACGCACCCCGATGTGCCCGACGAGACGGTCAAGGAAATCATCGCCTCGACACTCCACATCGAGGGCTATACCGCTAAGTATCCGGAGCGCAAGCCCCAGAACTGACGACATTTGGCCAAACTGCCCGCGATCAGAAGAGGGGCCGCGGGCGTGTGAAAGGAGAGCAGCATGCTGTTCGATGTTTGGGGTAGCGATACCCTTATCCACTGGGCCGGCTGGGCCATGGTCTTTATTGGCCTGATCGTGCTCAACGAGGTCGGCCGCCGCACTAAGCTGGGCGCGGCAATCATCTTTGGCGTGGCTCCGCTGGCCATGACCATCTACTGCGTCGCCATCGCCGTGGGCGTTTCGCAGGGTGCCGAGTGGGCGCTCACCAACCCCACCCATGTGTACCAGAACAGCTGGTTCCACTACGCCAAGGTATACGCGGCGCTCGCCGGTTGCTGGGGCTTCATTGCCATTAAGTACCAGTGGGGAAAGATCGGCAAGGCGCATTGGTTCCGCGCATGGCCGTTTGTGATCGTCGCCATCAACATCATGATCGCCGTCGTGTCCGACTTCGAGAGCGCCTATCACTTCTTTGTCCTGGGCGAGTCCACCTGGGTCACCTCCGAAGGTGCTACGCAGCTGGCCGGCTGGAACAACGTGTTCAACGGCATCGCCGGTATCATCAACATCTTCTGCATGACCGGTTGGTGGAGCGTCTACGCCTCCGAGGATCAGACCGACATGCTGTGGCCCGATATGACCTGGGTCTACATCATCGCCTACGATATCTGGAACTTCTGCTACACCTACAACTGCCTGCCCACCCACTCCTGGTTCTGCGGCTTTGCGCTGCTGCTGGCGCCCACCGTCGCCGCCTTTATCTGGAACAAGGGCGGCTGGATCCAGAACCGCGCCTTTACGCTGGCCATTTGGTGCATGTTTGCTCAGGTGTTCCCGTACTTCCAGGAGGAGTCTATCTTTGTGACCCACTCCACGCTCGACTCCGGCGCCGCTACCGCGGTCTCGATCGCCGCACTGGTCGCCAACGTCGCCGCGATCATCTACATCGCCTACCGTGCCAAGAAGCTCGGCCGCAATCCCTACAAGCAGGATGTCTTTGAGGGCACCAGCGATTGGGAGAAGGCTACCGCTCGCCGCGCCAAGGTTGATTACGCGCACGCCGAGTAACATGTTGGTCGCTGTTGGCAGTTGGGCATAGGCCCGCCCGTCAGGATTTTCATCCAATGTCTCGCAGAGCCCCCGGAAAGCGTTTCGCTCGCTTTTCGGGGGCTTTTGTCGTTGCGTCTCTATTCATCTATTCAAAAACATACGCATATATAAAATCGGATTTCAAATCATGCGGCGGCTCTATGGGGTCCCGTTTTTGGGTACAGTGTTGTCCCGATATTGAGCTTGGGGGATATATGAAAGATGAGACGATGGGCCAAGAGGATGCGGCCCAAGATGCAGAAGCGTGTGCCGAGGCCCTGGAGAGCCTAGACCGGATTTCGCTTGACGATGTTGCGTTTGACGATTCGAGCGTTGATGTGCAGGATGAACCGGAAATCGAGGCACAGCCCGATGATCAGGATGCAGGCGACGTTGAGCCTGCCGAAGATGAGGCAGGTCACGAAGACACCGAAAGCGAGGCCGACAACCAGCCCGAATCCGACACGAGCGAGGAAACCATCTTGCTCGACAGCTTGCCGGCCGAAGATTCCCTGACCCGCGAGCTTCCCGGCCTGGGCTCTGCGCCTGCCGTGGACGAGACCATCGCCATGGGCGATATCCCCCTACCGTCCGTTCCCTCAGCACGCGAGGCCGAGGTTCGTCATCGCAAGATGTCGCCCAAGCGCCGCAATCTGATGGTCGCCGGTGTCGTGGCCGTCGCGCTCGTCGCCGGCGGTGCAGGCTATGCTGCCTGGAACGGATATCAGCAAGAGCAGGCTGCCGCTGTCGCCGCCAATGCCCACACGATGATGTCGGTGCAGATTGGCGTGCATGCCGCGGGCCTCGACTGCTCAACTGGCTCCAAGATTCCCGTGCAGGTGAGCGGGCAGGATTCTGACGGCTCTTCTGTGAGCGAGACGCTCTACGTTGACGAGCATGGTCGCGGTATTAAGCTGCTGCCTGGCGATTACACGCTCTCCATCGCCGCCTCCCCCATCGCGGCCGACGGCACCGTCTACACCGTCCCGACCACCAAGGCGCAGGTCACCATTAAGAGCGATGGACAGGATTTAAGTGCCCAGGCCACCTTTAAGATCAAGGTGCCTTCGGCCGACACGGTGACTGACGACCAGATCGATGCCGCCGCCAAGTATGCCGAGGAGGGCGGTGCGAGCTCCGCCGCGGCTGCCAAAGTGCTCCAGCAGGCAGCAACCGCGCGGCGCGACGCCGCCGTCAATGCCGTGAGCGCGCAAAAGGCACAGGCGTCCCGTGATGCTGACGCTCGCCACAAGGCAACCGACCTCTACCAGCTCGATATTCCCGTCGAGTGGTACGGCAAGGTCGCAACTTGGCAAAACGGAAGCACGCTATGCATCTATCTGGGCGACGACGCCAATACGCCGCTCGTGACGCTCGTCGCGGTGCGCGAGGGCGAGAGCTTTACGCCCGATGAAGGCGATACGGTTTTGGGTGCGGCCAATCTAGGCAACGGTTATACCGTCTACGCCAGCGGCCCCGTCTATCCGTACGTGGTGCCCCAGACCATCAACGGACGGACACAGAACCCCGTGTCAACCTACCCCATGGACACGGCCATTGAGCTTGTCGAGCTTACGACCGGCAACCGCTACACCTATAGCCAGATCAAGAACGTACTGGTCGGTAAAGACGGCAAAGCCGACGCCGCGACCAAACTCGAGACCGACTACCTCGCCCAGATTCTGATGCCGAGCATCAAGGCCCAGGACTAGCCGGCCCGAAGACAGCCGCCAAACGCAGTTGCGGTGAAATAGGGATTGTTTTTGCTGGTCAAACCGCAAAACAGTCCCTATTTCACCGCAACTTTTTGGTGGCCTTTTTGGTGGCACTCAGCGCCAGGGGTCGGCTTCGAACATTGGCTCGCGCTCGGGGCGGCGATCGCTGTAGGGATCGTAGCCGTCGTCGTCCTCGTTCTCGGCACGGATGTAGGGGTCGCGCGGCTTGGGTGCCGGCTTAGGCACAGGCTTGGGTGCGGCGGGTGCGGCATCGGTCGCCGGCGCACTTGTCTTGATCTCGTCTTTCATCTGCATAGCTCCTTGCATCGCATCCGTTCAACATTATCGATTGTCGCACGAAAAAGGGCGGCGGACCCAATTGGATCCGCCGCCCTTGGCGTTTAGAGACGGCTGGCAGATTTTAAGGCATGTCCCATAAATCTACTCGGCGTCGGGGACCTCGTAGGTGGCCGCCGGCGTGTTGTCGCACACGACGGTAAAGCCGCCGTCCTTGCCGGCATCGACCGTCACCTGATCGCCCTCGCGCACCGTGCCGTCGATGATAGCGGCGGCGATGGCATCCACGACCTCGCGCTGAACCAGACGCTTGAGCGGACGGGCACCAAAGACCGGGTCCAGGCCGCCCACGGCGAGCATCTGCTTGGCCGCCGGGGTGATGGCAAGCGTCATGCGCTCCTTGGCCAGACGCGCGCGGACGTCGGCGAGCTGGATGTCGACGATCTTCTCGATCTGCGCCATGCCGAGCGGATGGAACACCACGATATCGTCGATACGGTTGAGGAACTCGGGGCGGAAGGTCTGAGCCATGGCAGCGTCGACCTGATGGCGCATCTCCTCCTCGTCCTTACCGGACAGATCGGCGATGGCCTTGGAGCCCACGTTGGACGTCATGATGATAATCGTGTTCTTGAAGGACACCTGACGACCCTGACCGTCGGTCAGGCGGCCGTCGTCGAGCACCTGCAGCAGCACGTTGAAGACATCCGGATGGGCCTTCTCCATCTCGTCGAGCAAGATCACGGAGTACGGACGACGGCGCACGGCCTCGGTGAGCTGGCCGCCCTCGTCGTAGCCCACGTATCCCGGGGGCGCACCGATCAGACGCTGGACGCTGAACTTCTCCATGTACTCGGACATGTCGATACGCACGAGCGCGCGCTCGTCATCGAACAGGCACTCGGCCAGCGCCTTGGCGAGCTCGGTCTTGCCCACGCCGGTGGGGCCCAGGAAGAAGAAGCTGCCGATGGGCTTGTCCGGATCGGAGAGGCCCGCACGGCTGCGGCGCACGGCCGCGGCAACGGCGGAGACGGCCTCATCCTGACCGATGACGCGCTTATGCAGCTCGCCCTCCAGGCCCTTGAGCTTGTCGAGCTCGCCCTGCATCATCTTGGACACGGGCACGCCGGTCCAGGCGCTCACGACCTCTGCGATCTCATCGGAGGTCACCTGTTCGTTGAGGCCCTCGCCGTCCTGCTGCTTTTGCGCCTCGAGCGCGGCCTCGGAATCCTGAATCTGCTGCTGCAGGCCCGGAATCACGGAGTAGCGCAGCTCGGACGCACGACCCAAATCGCCGTTGCGCGTCGCACGCTCCTCTTCGCTTCTGGCCTCGTCGAGCTGACCCTTAAGCTCCTGCACGTGGTCGATGGCGTTCTTCTGGTTGAGCCAGCCGGCCTTTTGCACGTTGAGCTTTTCTTGGACCTCGGCAATCTCCTGGCGCAGGGCCTCCAGGCGCTCCTTGGAGGCGTCGTCGGTCTCCTTCATGAGCGCCTGCTCTTCGATCTGCAGCTGGGTGAGCTGACGCGTGGTGGCGTCAATCTCGACCG
The DNA here is from genome assembly GCA_958427895.1 of uncultured Collinsella sp. Classification (GTDB taxonomy): domain Bacteria; phylum Actinomycetota; class Coriobacteriia; order Coriobacteriales; family Coriobacteriaceae; genus Collinsella. The sequence continues at coordinate 6,787 of CAUADW010000035.1, read as the reverse complement.
GCATGCTGTCGAGCTCCATGCGCAGACGGCTTGCGGCCTCATCGACCAAGTCGATGGCCTTGTCGGGCAGGAAGCGGTCGGCGATGTAGCGATCGGAGAGGTCGGCAGCTGCCACGAGCGCGCTATCGGTGATATGCACGCCGTGGAAGATCTCGTACTTCTCCTTGAGGCCACGCAGGATCGAGATGGTGTCCTCGACGGTGGGTTCGGAGACCATCACGGTCTGGAAACGACGCGCGAGCGCCGCGTCCTTCTCGATGTACTTGCGGTACTCGTCGAGCGTGGTCGCGCCGATCGCATGTAGGTCGCCACGGGCGAGCGCCGGCTTGAGGATGTTGCCGGCGTCCATGGAGCCCTCGGTGGCACCCGCGCCCACGATGGTGTGGAGCTCATCGATGAACAGGATGACCTTGCCCTCGGACTTTTGCACTTCCTTGAGCACGGCCTTCAAGCGGTCCTCGAACTCGCCTCGGTACTTGGCGCCGGCGACCAGCGCGCTCATGTCGAGCTCGATGAGGTCGCGGTCGCGCAGGGTGCTCGGCACGTCGCCGGCCACGATGCGCTGGGCGATGCCCTCGACGATGGCCGTCTTGCCGACGCCCGGCTCACCGATGAGCACGGGGTTGTTCTTGGTGCGACGGGACAGGACCTGGATGGTGCGGCGGATCTCGTCGGTACGGCCGATGACCGGGTCGAGCTTGCCGGCGCGGGCCAGATCGCAGATGTTGCGACCGTACTGCTCCAGTGCCTCAAACTGAGTCTTGTCCTCGGCAGACGTCACGCGGTCATCGCCACGCAGCTCCTCGTAGACTTGCTCGATGCGCTCCTTGGTGACGCCGGCGTCGCGCAGCACGCGGCCCGCCTCGCCCTTGTCCTCGGCAAGCGCCATCAGCAGATGCTCAGTCACCACAAAGCTGTCGCCCATCTTGGTGGCCTTCTTCTCGGCCTTTTCGATGACGCGGACGAGCTCGTTGGACAGGCCCATCTGTTGGCCCTCGCCCGAAACCTTGGGCGCGTGGTCGATGGCATCCTGTGTGGAGCGTGCGAGCTGAGCCGGGTCGGCACCGATGCGCTCGATGATCACGGAGATATTGCGCTCGCCGGCACCGAGCAGGGCAGACAGCAGGTGAATCGGCTCCACCGCGCCGGCCTGCGCGTCGGCAGCCGTGCTCATGGCGGTCTGCAGCGCCTCGCGCGACGTCATTGCTAGCTTATCGATTCTCATGGAATCACCTCTCTTGGGGCGGCCGCCCTACGGGGCGGCTTCACGTTGTTCGAGAAGTATTGTTGCCAGCTTTGTACGATCTTATACACAAATCTAAGTCTCTATATATAAGATTTTCTGAGTGATTGATGGATAGGGTACTGAGGTGTCAGTCCGCCGCTGCCCAGTCGCACTACCGTCTCGATCTGTAACATCTTGCAGCCATTTTTGATCCTAGATGTTACAGATCGAGAGAAAATGACCGGCAGCAACCGTTTGTCTCAATCTGTAACATCTACTCGGCAAATTAGGGTCTATCTGTTACAAATCGAGACGAACAGAAAACACCCGGATCAAAAATCTAAATCTGTAACACCAGGCCCACTTTTAGCGGCCAAGATGTTACAGATCGAGACAGACCGAAAACCACCACAAAGAGGACAGGCACCTTTGTGGTGGTCGCGGTCTCTACTCCTTCGCCGAACCCGTACTTCCCGATTCGACGGTCCAGGGCATCTCATCCTCGAACAGCCATGTACGGGCAGACCCACTATCGCGTGCAGTCTGCGGGTCAGGCAAGCAGGTCTGTTTATAGGCATCTTGGATACACTGACCCATAAAATCGTTGAGCTCGGTCTGGTCGCCCTCCATGACATAGGCGACATCGCCGTCCATGATGTAGATGCCCGGACCCTCATTGCCCTCGTAGCCCGGATCGTACGAGACATCACATAACTTTGCGCCGTTTGCAGTGTCCAGCTCGATGGAAGAGTGGCATCCGCCAACCATGTCGTTCGCTTTTGCCCGATAGGACGCATATCCGTACCAACGCTTAAATGTTTTGCCCTTGAGTAGCTCGGATGCCCTAACGATCAGGCTTGTATCCGTGGTATAGCGCATGGCCCCAAGCTGAATACGCGGATAATTGCTAATACCCAGCACAGCCGGCTGCTCATCAAAATCAACGGTAATGGTCTCGGGCTTGTCGTCGCCGGTCAGAAGTTCGACAGATTGAGTCACAGGCTTGACCACCGGCTCCGTCACCGCAGCAGGTAGAAATGCCATACCGACAGCGCCCGCGCCAACCACAGCGATCGCAAGCGCCAAGACAATCAATCCAATACGGGCAGAACGGCTCACGGCAAAACACCCCACAATGCAAACCTTCGCCATCTGTACTAATAATATCGCCAGCCAGCACTATTACCAAAAGAAGCTGCTCGCACCCCACCACCACAAAGGTGCCTGTCCCCTTCGTGGTGGTTTTCGACGCTAACGGTCGACCATCTCACGCCATGAGATTAAACTTGAATTGTTCTCTGAACATATCCATTTCTGCCTATCCTCAACAGCTCTTTGTCTCGAGGAGCGCATATGAAGCCGTCTCATTCCACCGGTCGCAACGTCATCGCCATTCTCGCCATACCCATCGTGATGCTCTTCCTTATCGTCATCACGCCCTTTTCTTTTGGTATCGCCTCGCCCTTCGATCTTTGCGGGATGATCGACGCCGGCTCGCGTGCCACCTCGCTTTCCTTTATCTGTCGCGGCGTGTTTTACGAAGATGGAATTCCCACCGGAAGTTGGCAGTCCAAGTTACCGTTGCTCGGCAAGGTCGACGGATGCTCCCCCTATTTCTGCCTTGAACCTCAGGCGCTAAACTATCTAATCGACGACCAGCCACTCGACTCCATCACCCTCGCCTACGACTACGCACCAAACACCGATGAGCGCCACATGAACCAAGTCCTCGACAAGATGCTTGGACAGTGCGGGCTCACCGAGGAGGCCGGTCGAACCATCTATAGCAACCAGAAATTAAAGCGAACAGAACTCCGCCGTGTCGGAAAAATCAAAGGGCGAAACGGGGCCGCCTACTGGGATGCCTGGGCAACACGCGACAAGGGCGAATTCGGACACAGCACCTATATGGTCACTGTCTACACCAAAGACGGAATTAAGGACAATGTTGACGATTTCGCGTCATCCAAACTCGGCATCCCCAAAACAACCAAACCCGCCAGCCCGGATGAAATCCTGTAGAGACGCTCATTAGAATGTCGTTCAGCGAGCGCGGCAGCATCGAGCTCGCCCCCACCACCACAAAGGGGACAGGAGCCTTTGTGGTGATCTTCGGCCCCGGCGTTCACCATCTCGATCTATAACATCTAGCTGCCGTTTTGGACCTCAGATGTTACAGATCGAGACGAAATGTTCAGCAGTTCCCGTTTATCTAAATCTGTAACAACTACTCGGCAAATAAGGGTCTACCTGTTACAGAACGAGACAAACCGCGGACCACCACAAAGGTGCCTGTCCCCTTTGTGGCGGTTTTCGACAAAAAGAAGCCGCCCCATTAACAGAGGCGGCATCAAGCAAGTCTATTTATTAGTGCCCCTCAAGACCCAACGAGAACGTCGCGGTAGCCCCGGACACACCTTTCCCTCGGGCGACCCTCGCGAAGCGCGTGAGCACGAGGGAAAGGTGTGTCCGGGGCGTACAGCAGAGTTACTCGGCAGCGGCCTTGAACTTGTTGTAGTTGATCAGGCAGCCGGCCTTGACGATGGCACGCTCCTCTGCCGTCATATCGGCAATGTAGAGCTCAATCTGCTCGACCGCGCCGTCGGCGCGCACTACGTAGGCGGCGATGTCCTTTAGGTCACTATCGAGCACGGCACGAATCCCCGGCACAAAGACGTAGTCGCCCACCTCAAAGTTGGGCTCCGCCTCCATCTGGAAAGGCACCATGCCCCAGTTCATCACGTTGGAGCGATAGCGCTTGGTGGCGTACTCGTGGACGATGTTGGCCAGGCCGCCAATTACGCGCTGGCAGCTCGCGGCCTGCTCGCGGGCAGAACCGTCACCGGGCTTCTTGGCATAGAGCATGGAGCCGTACTCGGTCGCCTTGGCGTCGGCAGCGACACCCGCGCCGGCCAGCGCCTCAAACACGCTGGCAAGCTCGGCATCGAGCGCCGCCAGGTCGCCAGCGGCCTCGCCGGCCACGCGGCGCTTCTCCACGGCGTCGACCTCCTTGGAACGACCCACGTAGGCCGGGTCGCGACGGCTGAGCGTAAACTCGGCCAGGCCCAGCGGGTTGGAGCGGAAGGAGCTCGTCTCGCCCGAGGGAATGAGCTCGTCGGTCGTGGTGACCGGGTCCATGATCTTGGAGCAAACCTTGAGCAGGATATCGTCGCCGAGAGGCTCCATCGCGGGCCACGGCTTGATGTTGGGGCCTTCGACCAGCTCGTCGGCAGGCTCCGCCTTGCCAAAGCCCCAGTACACGCGCTTTTTGTACGGCGCGTCGTCAAAGGTGTACTCGCAGGCCTCGTCCCAAGTCTCCTCGGGCAGGTCGGTCGCCGGCGTCAGGACGCCGCCGTTGGCAGCCGTCACCGCAATGGAGCGGGCGTCCATCAGGGCCACGGCGCTCAGCTGACCGTTGCCCGGCTTGGAACCCTCGCGATTGGGGAAGTTGCGCGTGGTGTGGCGGATCGAAAGGCCGTTGTTGGCAGGCGTGTCGCCGGCGCCAAAGCACGGGCCGCAGAATGCCGTGCGCACAATCGCGCCGGCCTCCATAAGGTCGTAGATATAGCCGCGGCGTGTAAGCTCGAGCGCCACGGGCTGGCTCGTGGGGTAGACCGACAGCGAGAACTCGCCGCAGCCGGTGTTGGCGCCCTTGAGCACGCGGGCAGCCTGGACCACGGAGTCGTAGTTGCCGCCCGAGCAGCCGGCGATAACGCCCTGCTGCACGTGCAGCTTGCCGTCGACGATCTTGTCGAGCAGGCTAAAGTGCGTCTTGCCCTCGCCGATCTTGGCGGCCTCGAGCTCCACCTCATGCAGGATGTCCTCGAGGTTCTCGTTGAGCTCGTCGATCTCAAAGCCGTTAGAAGGATGGAACGGCAACGCGATCATGGGCTTGATACTCGACAGATCGACTTCGACGCAGCCGTCGTAGTAGGCAACATCGGCGGGCTTGAGCTCGCGGTAGTCCTCGCCGCGACCGTGCATGGTCAAAAACGCGTGCGTGTCCTCGTCGGTGGCCCAGATGCTCGACAGGCAGGTGGTCTCGGTGGTCATGACGTCAACGCCGTTGCGGTAATCGGTCGTCATGCTCGCGATACCCGGGCCCACGAACTCCATGACCTTGTTCTTAACGTAGCCCTTGGCAAAAACGGCGCGGATGATGGCGAGCGCCACGTCGTGCGGGCCAACGCCGGGGCGCGGGGCGCCCGTGAGGTAGATAGCGACGACGCCGGGATAGGCAACGTCGTAGGTGTCGCGCAGCAGCTGCTTTGCCAGCTCGCCGCCACCCTCGCCCACGGCCATGGTGCCCAGAGCGCCGTAGCGGGTGTGCGAGTCGGAACCCAGGATCATCTTGCCGCAACCGGCGAAGTTCTCGCGCATAAAGGAGTGAATGACGGCGATGTGCGGCGGAACGAAGATGCCGCCGTACTTCTTGGCCGCGGAAAGGCCAAAGACGTGGTCGTCCTCGTTGATGGTGCCGCCCACGGCGCACAGCGAGTTATGGCAGTTGGTGAGCACGTAAGGCAGCGGGAACTGCTCCATGCCCGAGGCGCGCGCCGTCTGGATGATGCCGACAAAGGTGATGTCGTGGCTCGCCATGGCGTCGAAGCGAATCTTGAGCGCCTCGGGGTCGCCGGACGTATTGTGTGCCTGGAGGATCGAATACGCGATGGTGCCGCGCTTGGCATCCTCGGGCGTCTGCGTAATACCGCGCTCGGCAGCCTCGGCCTCAGGCACAACCTCGCTGCCACCGCGCAGGTAGATGCCGTCCTCGTACAGCTTAACCATACTGTCTCCCACTCTGCCCAAAAGATTTGGGCGCATAGCATACATTCGTTCAATATCGTGCCATAGAACGGTTGCGAGTGGGTTACGAATCTGCACGTTCACTTTATCTCGGTAAAGTACAGGACGAGCCCGATGTGGGCCGGCAGATGTGGTGCAAGAGTGTCCCTTTCGACTAGTCATCTAAGAACGTCCCCAATGACTACCCATAACAACGCCGATGTTTTGACGCGGACAGCGAAAGTCCACCAGAGCGAGCAAGGCAACGCCGCAGGCAGAGGACGGACAGCGAGCGACGTCCAGAGCGAACAAGTTGGCATGAAAAAGGCAAGGCATAGACCTTCTGGTCATGCCTTGCCTTTTGAATGACAAATTGTCGCTCTGGGCGGTGCGCAGCGTCGAGCCGTTACGCCGTTCGGCAGAACGGCGTAACCTACAGATCCCCTCCGGCGCCCAGCAGCTTGCGCATGACCTGTTCGGGGTTAACCGAGCCGTCGCGCGGAGCCAGGGTGGTGATCTTCTTCTGCATCTTGTACTCGTGCAGCTCGTCCTCGAGCTGGCGAACGCGGGCGCGGAGCTTCTCGTTCTCGCGCTCGCGCTCCTCGGCACGCTCCTTCATATCGAGGATGCGTACCACGCCGGCAAGGTTGATGCCCTCGTCGGTGAGCTGGTTGATGAGCTCCAGGCGCTCGATATCGGCACGCGAGTACAGGCGCGTGTTGCCGCCCGAGCGCTGGGGGTTCACCAAGCCCTTGGACTCGTAGACGCGCAGAGTCT
>CAUADW010000034.1 GCA_958427895.1 uncultured Collinsella sp. | reverse complement strand
CCTATGACGTTCTGATTCGTAGTCAGACCCTCTATCCAGCTGAGGTAACGCCGCAGCGCAAGACCTATAAAACCACTTTAGCTTATTGGGGTCAAGCACAATCTCAAACTTTTTTGTGGAACGCAGTTTTGTCATGCTGCTCCGCATATACCGCCGTTCCCCGTACGATTGATTGGCTTTTCGATCACGTCAAACTTGGCATCAAGTTCTCTCAGGAGCGATCTCACCCGCTGGGCGCAATCATAATCGGCAAACGAGATGCTCAGCATGCGCGCGACCTGGTTGGAAGTCCCAACTCCATAGAAGTGCTCCAGCGCCACAAGCCCCTCGTGCGTCACAAAGGTCTCGACCACATGCGGCGACTCCTCAAAACACCATTGGGTCAACGGACCCTCACTCGTCTGCCGAAGCACCAGGCCACCCATGCCAGACGGCTCACACGTTACAAGCAGGTACTCCCCGCCCTCGTCGCTCTCAAACAAAACCACCCGATCATCAAACAGCTCCATCGCGTCCCCTTTCTCTCGCTCTTATTTAGCAAAAGCATAGCAGGTAGATGGCTGTATACAGAACAGTTGTTCGTGTGTTTTCTATTGAGTTGTCCGCACGGCATGGTATGGATCTACGCACGAAATAGGGCGCCCCCGAAGGAGCGCCCTTGCATATCCCCTATGCAGGCAAGTTACGCGACCGGCTCGATCTTCTCGAGGCCGCCCATGTAAGGACGCAGAACCTCGGGAATCGTGATGGTGCCGTCGGCGTTCTGGTAGTTCTCCAGAATGGCGGCCATGGTGCGGCCGGCCGGCAGGCCGGAACCATTGAGAGTGTGCAGGTAGCGCGAACCCTTGAAGTTCTCGGGGTCGCGATACTTGATGTTGGCGCGGCGAGCCTGGAAGTCACCGCAGTTGGAGCAGGAGCTGATCTCCTTGTAGGCGTTGTAGCTCGGCAGCCAAACCTCGACGTCGTAGGTCTGACGGGCAGAGAAGCCCAAGTCGCCGGTGCACAGGCTAATCACGCGATACGGAAGGCCCAGCTGCTGCAGCAGGTACTCGGCCTCGGCGGTCATGCTCTCGAGCTCCTCGTCGGACTCCTCCGGCTTAGCGAACTTGACCATCTCGACCTTGTCGAACTCGTGCTGACGGATGATGCCGCGGGTGTCGCGACCGGCGGAACCGGCCTCCTCGCGGAAGCAGGGGGTGAAGGCGGTGTAGCGGCGCGGCAGGGTGTCGGCATCGAGGACCTCGCCGGCGTGCAGGTTGGTAAGCACGACCTCGGCGGTGGGGATCAGGAAGTTGTCGCCCGAGACGTGATAGGCGTCGTCCTCGAACTTGGGCAGCTGGCCCGTGCCAAACATGGTCTGACGCTTGACGACGATAGGCGGCCACCACTCCTTGAAGCCACGGCTGGTGTGCGTATCGAGGAAGAAGTTGATGAGGGCACGCTCCAGGCGGGCACCGGCGCCACCGAGAACGGTGAAACGGCTGCCGGAGAGCTTGTTGCCGCGCTCGAAGTCAAGAATGTCGAGGTCGGTGCCCAGATCCCAGTGCGGCTTAAAGTCGAAGTCGAACTCGCGCGGGGTGCCCCAGCGGCGACGCTCGATGTTCTCGTCCTCGTCCTTGCCGTACGGCGTGGCCTCGCAAGGAATGTTGGGCAGGTGAGCCATGAAGTCGTACTGCTCCTGCTCGAGGGCAGTACGACGCTCGGCCAGACCGTCAATCTTCTCGTTGACGGCGCGCACGGCCTCCTTGGCGGCCTCGGCCTCCTCCTTCTTGCCCTCCTTCATCAGGGCGCCGATCTTCTTGGACTCGGCATTGCGCGTAGCCTGGAGTTCCTCGACCTCGGTGATGACGGCACGGCGCTCGTCGTCGAGCTCAAAGAACTTCTCGCGATCCCAAGACGTCTGGCGGTTAGCCATGGCGACATCGATGGCATCGGGATTCTCGCGAACAAACTTGATATCAAGCATTAGATCCTCCGGCGATATACATTCCATTTAGGTTGCAACCTTGTACATGTATGGGCAAGTATATACTTATGAGCGTTTACGACCCAACTCAACTACGCAAGAAGGCACCCAATGGACGCAGTTTTTTCCTTTTTGTTTGGCACCCGCACCGGTTTTGCCATCCTTTTCGCCGGCGGCATCCTGTTATTTGCGATTCTTGCCTTTGTAATGGAGAAGCGTACCCATAAGATGTACGTCGACCGCGGACCCAAGTCCGAGGATGAAGAAGACAGCTTCTGGGACTAACCTGCCAAAAGGGACAGGTTTATTTTGGTCGGTTTTATCTGGGCAAACGCAAGCGCCCCGCAACCGGTAACGTTCCGGTTGCGGGGCGCTTTTCGCTAAAAGGACAAAACCGCAGGAAAAAGCTGCCAAAATAAACCTGTCCCTTTTTTGGTCGGTTTTACTGAAGAGTTGCGTCGATTGCCTTGACCAGGGCACTGCGCATGCCGGCGTCCTCGAGCGCAACGACGCCCTTGATGGTGGCGCCACCGGGCGAGCATACGGCGTCCTTCATCGCCGCAGGATGTTGGCCAGTTGCAAGCTGCAGCTTTGCCGTACCCAGCACCATCTGGCTCACAATGCGATAGGCATCGGCACGCGGGATACCGTGCTTGACCGCCGCATCGCCCAGGGCCTCGATTGCCATAGCGACAAATGCCGGAGCGCAACCACCCACCGTGCCGCCCACAAACAGCAGGCTCGTATCGAGCTCGACCACCGCACCGAGCTTGCCAAGCAGATCAAGCACCACTGCGCTCTGCTCATCACTAAGCGTGGAAGCCTTCTCGCAAGCGATGACGCCCTCGCCCACCGAAACCGGTGTGTTGGGCACCGTCGAGATATGCGCGACGCCCGGCAGGACTTGCTCCCACTTGGCACTGTCCCAGGTCCAGGCAACCGACAGAACGACCTTTTTGGCAAGAGCATCCTTGAGCGGGGCGAATATCTTCTCGATCATATACGGTTTGACCGCAGCGACCACGATATCGGATGCGGCGACAACCTCGGCGGCATCGTGGCAAGCGGCCATCCCACGCGCCTCACAGCGCTCAACCAGTGCGTCGTAGCGACCCGCACAGGCGCACATGTCGCTCGCAGCTACACCGGCAGCGATCCAGCCATCGGCCATGGCGCTCGCCATATTGCCAAAACCGACAAATCCAATCTTCATATCTCATAGTCCTTTCAGACACATTCCTCAAAACGAAAGGTATTGTCCCACGCCATTGTTTCCTATTGCCGACCTATTTGTGATACGGCTCGCCACGACTGATCTTGCAGGCACGGTAAATCTGCTCTAGCAGCACCACGCGCGCCAAGTTATGCGGCAAGGTAATGCGTCCAAAGCTGAGCATCTCGTCGGCGCGGGCGCGCACGTCATCGCTCACGCCGTCCGATCCGCCGATTACAAAGGCGATGTCGCTGTTACCACGCAGCATAAGATCATCGAGCCGCGCCGAAAACTCCTCGCTCGAGCGCTCTTTGCCCTCAATGGCCAGCAGGATCACATGCGCCCGAGACGGCAATGCAGCAAGAATTGCCGCCCCCTCCTTGTCACGTGCGGCATCCACACCGCCCGCCTTGGCCGGGTCGATATCGGCCACCTCGCGGATATCGACCTTGGCATAGGCACCCAGGCGCTTGGTGTACTCAGCGCACGCGTCCTTCCAAAAGCGCTCCTTGAGCTTACCGACGCAAACGACGGTGTATTTCACGCGCGTCTACTCCTTCGAATCGTTTTGAACTTTGCCAGCGGTCAGCATCTGTTCGAACATTGAGGCCGACTGCGAGAAGTCGCTCGGCAGCACGACCGTCGAGGTTTTACCCGTGCGAGCGAACTCCGTCATCATCTCGGACCACTGCGTAAACATGAACAGTTGGTTGGCCTCGTCATTGCCGACACCCGTCTCCTGGATGATCTCGAGCGAATCTTTGATACCCAGCGCGATGGCCTTGCGCTGGTTGGCGATGCCCTCGCCCGCCTTTTCCATAGCCTCGGCCTCGGCGGTCGCCTCGGTGACGCGCTTGATGCGGTCTGCCTCAGCGAGCTCCTGCGCCGCAGCGCGCTTGCGCTGGGCGGCGTTGATGTCGTTCATGGAGTTCTCAACCTCGGTCGGCAGTGCGATTTTGGTGATGAGCGTCGACACGAGGGTGAAGCCGTAGGCGGCCATCTGCTCGGAAACGGTAGCGTTGACATCCTTGGCGATGTCATCCTTCTTGGCAAAGACCTCATCGAGCGTGTAGACGGGAATCGAAGAGCGCAGGGCATCGGTGATAAAATCGCGCATCTGGTCGACGGGCTCCTGCAGCATGTAGTAGCTCTTGTAGATACCCGAATCTGCCGGGCCGGCGCCCATGTCATAGCTCACGTGGTACTGAGCAGAGACCTCAAGGCCGATGGTCACGTTGTCCTGGGTCTTAACGTCGATGCCAAAACCGTTTTTCATGGTGCGCAGACTCACCGTGGCGGCCTTGCGGTCGATCACGGGCACCTTCATGTGGAAGCCCGCGTTGACGATGCGGTTAAACTTGCCCAGACGCTCGATGATCACGGCATGCTGTTGTTCAACGACATAGCAGGCGCTGGGAAGCAGCAGCAACAGGATGATGATGGGAATCAAAAGGCTGGTAAGGGCGGCGATGATACCGGAAAACAGCATGGTCTCTCCTCTGATAGGCACACGTTGGCATTAGGATACCCGTCCAAGGAGATCGTGCATAACAAAAAAGCTCCCATTGCTGGGAGCTCTTTCATTTAATGGTGCGGGCGAAAGGACGTCCGCGTATCCGCTTCGCGGATCCGCACCGGCTTCGGCCGCCTGCCGGCGTCCTCGCCAGCTCGCTAAAAACGCTCCGCGTTTTCTTTACGCTCGCTCCTTCGCAGGTTCAAGTCCCTGCGATGGGCCCATAACAAAAAAAGCTCCCATTGCTGGGAGCTCTTTCATTTAATGGTGCGGGCGAAAGGACTTGAACCTTCATGGGGTTGCCCCCATACGGACCTGAACCGTACGCGTCTGCCAATTCCGCCACGCCCGCGTGCACGAATTAGAATAACGGAGCGCCATCGCGAACGCAAGAACTATTTTTGAAAAAGTTTGCAGGCATTTTCCCAAGCTGCTCGCGCGATTGCCTCAGCATCCTCGCCGGTACGATCGACACGGTCGTTGACCAGCGTGTTTGCCGTAATGGAGATCATTGCGGGCTCGCATTCAAGACCGCGGATGGGCTCCGGAGCCATATACGGGCAATCCGTCTCGAACAAAATTCGATCGAGTGGGGTTGCCGCGAATGCCTCGCGCACGTCGTCGTTGCGCTTAAAGGTAGCCGCACCACCATAGGCGATATAGCAGCCCAGCTCCACAAAGCGCTCCATCGTGGCGCGGTCCTCGCCAAAGCAGTGCAGCACACAACCGGCCTGGGGCACGCCCACCTCACGAAGCACGTTGTAGGCGTCCACGTGCGAGGTACGCTCATGGTCCGTGTCCTCGTGGCGCAGATGCAGCTCCACCGGCACGTTACGGCACACGGCAAGCTCGAGCTGACGCACCATGCAGTCAATCTGCACGTTATGGGGTGCCGGCGCGATATCGTCGTCATAGTCCATATGGTAGTCCAGGCCGATTTCGCCAATACCGGCGCATAAGGGGTCATCGAGTGCGGCAACGACCTGCGTGTGAACGTCGTCGGTATAGTCCGGCGCACCATACGGATGCACGCCGGCAAGATACTTGATCTGAGGGATATCCTGCATCGGCAGAATTTCGCGCACGAGCCAGTCGCTATAGTCCGTCACGCTGCGTTTGTCAGCGATGGGGTCGAACATCGTCACCAACAGGTCGACGCCCGCGGCTTTGGCGCGCACGAGCGTCTCGGGCACTTCTTTGCCCCAAAACGAAAGCAGATGCGCATGCGTGTCGGCAAGCGGCGCCAAGGGCACGGGACAAGCAACCGTCTTCTTTTTCTTGGTAAACGTCACGCGTTCGGCATTAAGCGTCATGGATTAGCTCCTGGGCCAGGCGGACAAAGTCGGCAACATCAAGCGTTTCGGCGCGCGTGGTGGATGCGATACCGCAAACCTCAAAAGCGGCATCGAGCACGTCCTTGGCAAAACCGTTGGCGCTCATGGAATTTCGGACGGTCTTGCGCCGCTGGGCAAACGCAGCGTCGATCACACGAGCCACGAACTCGCGATCGAGCCCCTCGGGCACCACGCCGTCAACACGGTCGATACGCACGACGGCCGAGTCCACGTGCGGCGCCGGCATAAAGCAACGCGGCGGCACCTCAAAGCGACCCGTCACCTGCGCATACAGGCCGAGCTTTGCCGTATAGCCGCCATAGGTCTTGTTGCCCGGCACTGCGGCAATGCGATCGGCAACCTCCTTTTGCACCATGACGACGGCACGCTTGAGCGCCGGCATCGTCTGGAAGAACTGCAGGATGATCGTCGCCGCCACGTTATAGGGCAGGTTCGCGACAAACACCGTCGGCTCACCGCCCGCAGCCTGCTCAATCTGCTCCGGGCCCACCCTGAGCGCGTCGCCCATGATAAAGCGGAAGTTGGCATAGTCGGCGGCGTGGGCATCGAGCACCGGCTCGAGCTCGGGGTCGGCCTCGATCGACGTGACACACGCCGCCTCCTGCAGCAGCGCAAGTGTGAGCGTACCAACGCCCGGGCCAACCTCGAGCACGTGCTCATCGCCCGTGAGCTCGGCAAGCTCGCAGATACGCTCGATCACATGGTTGTCGATTAGAAAGTTTTGGCCCAGGCGATGCTTGGTCGCAAGGCCAAACTCCTCCAGCAGCTCCCTAGTTGCCGTGGGGTTAGCCAAAGGCGAAGTTGTCATAGTTGCCTCCTTAGCATGATGGCGGCGTCTTGAAACAAAAGGGCATGGACCGTTGCGGCCATGCCCTTACATCTAAACAGCAAATTGCCGATATGGCGCGGCGTCTTAGCCCAGACGCGGGAACAGCGGCTCACCCTTCTCAACGGGCTGACCACCAGCAAGCAGGCCCCAAGCGCAAATGCCCTTGAGGTCGTCGCTCGTGGCCTCGTCCTCGCAGGACAGGCGACGCAGAGCCTCGGCAGAAGTCTGGGGCATGAGCGGCATCAGCAGGTGAGCGGCGATGCGAATGGCCTCGAGCAGGTTGTAGATCACAAACGCCAGCTCGTCAGCCTTGGCCTCGTCCTTGGCAAGCGCCCAAGGCTCGGAGTCCTCGATGTAGTGGTTGGCGGCATGGATGAGCTCCATGACCTCGTCCTTAGCTCCACCGTAATCGAGCACGTCCATCTTGGCCATATAGCGCTCGACCAGGCCGTCGGCGATCTTTGCCAGCGGGTTGTCGAACGCATCGAACGATGCGGGCTTGGCGGGCGCGCAGCCGTCAAAGTACTTGCCGCTCATGTTGAGCGAACGCGAGATGAGGTTGCCCCAGCTGTTGGCCAGGTCGGCATTGTAGACCTGCTCCATGCGATCGAAGCTGATGGCGCCGTCGGTGCCGGGGACGACGTCGGTCATAAAGTAGTAGCGATAGCCCTCGACGCCCAGCATGTCGATAACGTCCTGCGGAGCAATGGCGTTACCGCGGCTCTTGGACATCTTCTCGGCCTTGCCGGTTTCGGCATTGCGCACGGTCAGGAAGCCATGGGCAAAGACGTGCTCGGGCAGGGCCTCGCCGATGGCCATGAGCATGGCGGGCCAAATGACGCAGTGGAAGCGGATGATGTCCTTACCCACGATGTGGAACTGCGCGGGCCAGCGATAGGCCAGCTCGGCACGTGCCTCGTCGGTGTCGACACCGTAGCCGACGGCCGTCATATAGTTGAGCAGCGCATCGAACCACACGTAGGTCACGTGGCCCTCGTCAAACGGGACCTGAATGCCCCAGTCAAAGCTCGTACGGCTCACGGAAAGGTCGTTGAGGCCGCCTTCGACAAAGCTGCGCACCTCGTTCATGCGGAACGCGGGCTCGACAAAGTCGGGGTGCTCGTCATAGAGCTTGAGCAGCTTGTCCTGGAACGCAGAGAGCTTAAAGAAGTAGGACTCCTCCTGCACGCGCTCGAGCGGACGGTGGCAGTCGGGGCACAGGTGCTGGCCGACGCTGCCGTGCTCTTCGTCACCCTTCTGGACCTGCGTGTCGGTAAAGTAGGTCTCGTCGGGCACGCAGTACCAGCCGTCGTAGCTGCCCTTATACAGGTAGCCGGACTCCTTCATGCGCTCCCACAGATACTGCACCGCATGATGCTGGCGCGGCTCGGTGGTACGAATGAAGTCGTCGTTGGAGATCTCGAGCTTGCTCCAAAGTTCCTTGAAATGCGGGGCCTGGCTGTCGGTCCACTCCTGCGGCGTCATGTTGTGCTTGGCTGCGGCCTCGGCGACCTTCTCGCCGTGCTCGTCCATGCCAGTCAGGAACTTGACGTTATAGCCGGCGGAGCGACGATAGCGAGCCTGGACGTCGGCGATGATGGTGGAATAAGCCGTGCCCAGATGCGGATCGGCGTTGACGTAGTAGATGGGCGTCGTGATAAAGAACGAAGGCTTGGTTTGATCCATGGGGTTTGTCCTCCAGAAAAACGTTGCATACAGGGGATGATTCTAGCGCAAGGGCTGGATATCCTCCATCTATTGCATATCGAGCACCATGGCATAGACATCGCGCTTGCGGCGCGAGTACTTCTGTGACAGGCGCTTTGCCACCGCAGAGGCGGGCTCCCCCTCCTCGAGCGCGGTGCGAATGTCCTCGCGCAGGGCCTCGTCGGGGTCGGCCGCCGCGGCGCCAACCGGCACGATGCCGGCCTCCTCGTCCTCACTCGGCGGCGCGATGACCAGCGCGATCTCGCCCTTTACCTCGCCACGGGCACGCAGCTCCTCGGTTAGCTGGGCGGCGGATCCACGCAAGACTTCCTCGTGCAGCTTGGTGAGCTCGCGGCAGACGGCAACCTCACGCTGGGGAAAAACCTCGGCCACGGCTTCGAGCGTCGCCACGATGCGATGTGGAGACTCGTAGAAGATGAGCGCGCCGGGGACGACGGCAAGGCGCTGCAGTCGGCGCACGCGGTCGCCGTGCTTGCGACCCAAAAAGCCTTCGAAGAAGAAATGCTCGCAGGGAATACCGGACGATACGAGCGCCGTGACGCAAGCAGAGGGGCCGGGAATAACCTCGACAGGCACATCCGCCTCGCGCGCCGCCTCAACCAGCGCCTGGCCGGGATCAGACACACTCGGCATACCGGCATCCGAGGCAAAGGCGAGGGTCTCCCCCGCCAGCAGACGGTCGACCAAGCCGGCGGCGCGACTTGCGATCACGTTCTCGTCGCAACGAACGAGCGGCTTGGAGATGCCTAGGTGCATCAGCAGCTTTGAGGTCACACGCGTGTCTTCGCAGCAAATGGCATCGGCGGCGGCAAAGGCCTCGCCGGCGCGCGGAGACAGGTCGCCCAGGTTACCGATGGGCGTACCGACCACATAAAGTTTGCCCGTGTGGGCGCTGTTTTGCGTCATATCAACCTATTCAATCATGCCGCGCTCGAGCGTGCCGAGTGCCGCGCGGGCGTCCCATGCTGCAATACGCTTCTCGGTCTTCCACGTTTGGAAGAACCAGCCAGCCGCCGGCGCAAACGATGCCAGCTGGTTGGCGATAAACACGCGCTCGTAGGCATTACGACCCTCGGGCGTAACCGACGAGTTGGCAAAAATCGCCGCACCCGACCATTCACCAACCAAAACGGGGAATCCGGTCGAGATTGCCTCCTTGAGCTCGCGCTTGTTGCGCGAAATCGCCGTCGTCAGGCCGCGGGGACTCGTGATGTCGAGTGCATACTCGTCGCGGTAATGGTACAGGTGAAGGTCCATGTAGACGTTCTTGTACTTGGCACCGCGCATAAAGTGCTTCCACTCGCCAGGGTGTCCCGAAGAGGAAAAGACGACAATCTTATCCTCGGGCATATACGAACGAACGAGCTCGTACGCATCACGATAGAAGTTGCGCAGGTAGTGCGCCGGAATACCGTCTGTCATGGTAAAGAGGCTCTTGCGTACGCTCATCTGCGGCGTATCCAACAGCTCGATGCCCAGCAGGCTCTCGGCCTCACCATAGCGATCGGCCAGGCGCTCGAGCACGTCGAGTGCGACATGACGACCGTTGGTGGACGAATGCCACTCGGCAACAGCCTCCGGCGTGGCGGGCGAATCGTTGGAATCGCCCTGGCCACCGGGCACAGTTGCTAGATCAAGCAGCACGCGGATGTCGTACTTGGCAGCCCACTCAATTGCACGGTCGATGTAGTCGACAACCGAGATGTAGGACGCATCGGACTCCTGCGAGCCAAAGGCATACCAGGGTACCGGCAGACGCACGGCATTGAGGCCAATCTGCGCCATGCGGCGGAAATCGTCCTCGCTCACAAACGTCTCGTAATGACGGCGCATGCGCTCGTTATAGGCGGCGGTGCCCATGGCCTCCTGCAGCTCGGCCGCGTTGGATGCACCGGTCGCCGCGTATAGCGACGGGGTCACCCAAGGCTCGGGAATAAACCAGCCAGAGAGATTAACGCCGAGTATCCTCCCCATCACTGCCCCCTTCGGATCGTGCAGGCCGAGCCTGCATCGTATTGCATAGGAAAAGTATCGTTTTGAGTATACCCGCGCGTGCGGACAGACGACCGAACGGTCTGTAAAGTGGCGCAAAAGCGGGAGGAATATCTGGGCGGGCCCGAGATGGCGCGCCGAGATGTACATATGCGCCGGAAGTAGGCGGCCGGAAAGCGCATCCCGTTTTTCGCAAAAGACTGGGATGCATTTTCCGCTCGAGGCCTCAACCGGAAAATGCATCCCGTTCTGAGCGCGGGATCTGGGACGCAGTTTCCGCCAAGGGCCGCAAAAGGAAAGCGCATCCCATTCTGACGCCGGATTCCGGGTCGCAATTTCCGCGGGGCCCTCGATAAAAGAAAAGGACCCCTTTTCAGAGGTCCTAGTCAATTCAAGGTGGCGGGGAAGGGAATCGCGCCCGCGCTCCGCGCGGACGGACCGCTGCGGCGCTTCGCGCCTTGCGAGCTGCGCTGGCAAACGCTATCGCGTTTACTCAGCTCCGCGCCCTCACGGGGTTCGATTCCGTGCGGGGCCCTCGATAAAAGAAAAGGACCCCTTTTCAGAGGTCCTAGTCAATTCAAGGTGGCGGGGAAGGGAATCGAACCCCTGACACGAGGATTTTCAGTCCTCTGCTCTACCAACTGAGCTACCCAGCCATTTGAGGTGTGCCTTGTTTCAAGGCTTGATTAGTATAACCAAGGACGCGTTCCGGTCAACCGAGAATTTTAAAAAAGTTTTTGAGCACAGCCTCGGTTCTATAAATCGGCACGTCAGAGGCATCAGCCGGCAGCAAGAAGTTTTTCGCTCAGTCCCTTAAGCCGGCACGCGTTGGAGAGCAGGGGTCGAAACAATGATTGAAGGGCGCTCTAGTACGGCCCAGGCGCCGGGGCAGGAGCACATACGCCAGGGACGTACGTTTTCGTAGCATACGAGGACATAGCCGCGCGCATCGATGAAGGCGATGTCGATGGGATAGGCCATAAAACACGTATGGACCGAAGAGCAGCGTGGAAACGCCATGACGAGCGGCAGGCCGTTGGCGGCAACCGGACGCCGTCCCAGCATGCCGCGCAGGCGCACGACAAACGACTCCGACACCACAAACTCGGCCGGCGTCCAACCCAGCCTGTTGAGTGCCCGCGCGTAAGCGATGTAGGACGAGACCGCGGTCACATGACCACCCCCGGACGCCATGGATCGACCGTCACCGCGCGCTCGTGCGACAACGTTGTCGGCGCCCCCAGCGAAACGCCAGCGATGCTGAGAGAAGTCGGCCACGGCTCATAGTGCATGGTGCAGGTGTAGGTCCTAAACGTACCGGATAGGGAGAGCAGGCCACCATCTGATGCCTTCGCGCCTTGCTCGCTCGACACTTCGATCTGCAAGTCATAGCCTTCCATGGCATTCAGAATTTGAGTCTGGACCGTCACCGAGGCATCGGCAGAGTTCTCGTCACCCTCCCCGCCCGGTGCCACAGCGTGCGCCAACACGATGTCGGGCACCACGCGGTCGAAGCGCGCGACAGCGCTGGCAAAGACCATGACGTTGTACACGATGAGTGCCAGCACCAGCAAAACGGGCGTAACCACTGCCATCTCAACCGTCGCTTGGGCGCGCTCCTCGCGCAGACGCATGCGGATACTCATTACGACCCACCGCCCAGAGCGCCAACCAGCGTGGCGACATCGACGGTGAGCGGGATGGAGCCGCCGCCGGGCAGAGGAATCTCCGCAAGTGTGAACACCGTGCCGCTAATGGTGCGTTCGACTTGATATTCCAACGCCTCGCAAAGCGCCTTGGGATCGGTCACGCCCAACGGAATACTTCGCAGTTTGTCTTGCGCTTGAGAGAGACCCGCAATGTCAGACCCCGGACTCTTAATGACATTGGCGGAATCGGTCAGCACCGGCTTTCGCAGGCGCAAGTCGCACGGTTCCAAACCCAGCGCCGCCACGGACGCCGAAACGGTATCGCCGAGCCACGATGCGATGGAGCCCAACGCGCCGCTGCCCCCTCCTAGGCCTTTAATCATCTCGTCCATAAGTTCGTCGGCCGAACCTTGGATATCACCGTATCCTACGAGCAGCCGTCCCCAAACATCCATGACGCCGTCGAGCACGCCGGCAACGCCGCCCGAGCGTTCCTTCAATGTCGAGAAAAATCGCGAAAGCACGTTGTTTTGCGCCGTCGCCTCATCGGGCGCCAACACCGCGGCAGAGATAGCACCGCGATCGCCAAGCCTGACTGCCGTGTTAAACGAAGAGTTGAGCTCATCGGGGCTCGAGATGGCACCCGAAACCGCAAAGGCGACCACGCCGTTGCGACCGGGCGGAGCGATACGCGGGCGCTCGCCCGAAAGCTCCTTGATGGCCTGGTCAAACGTATTGCCCGCACGATCGGCCTCGTCTTCGGTCTGACGCTCGAGCTCGAGCTCTTTGTTGCGGCATTCGACGTAGTCTTCCAGAGCCTCTTTGAACTTGTCAAAGTGGTACTCGAAGCCGTTTTCGATGAACGATGGCGGCATTAGGGCGCTTCCAAGCGTAACCACGCCGAAGCCGCACGCTTCGCATGTATCACGACCATCATAATCAGCAACAGATGCCAGCCCACTCGGAGTCCCTTTCTGATAGACGGGGCATTCGACTCCATAATGCAGGTATGTTCTGCCGTCGTTGTTGCTTACAGGCCATGCGGCATCGGTGTAAAGTTCGGTCGGCCGCACCTCGTTTGGGACACGCGGCAATAGTGGGATATAGGCAGAAAACCGTTCGCCATCATCTTTTATGTATGCTCGATCGACCTCTTCAATCGCATAGGCATAGAACGCTTTTCGAGCGGCTGACTGCGCTTTCATCTCGACGCTCGATCCCTGAGGTTTTTCATTCGCCAAGCGCTGTCGGTAATAGGTTTTCGCGCGATTGAGCGCTATTTGCGGCTCCCATGTGATGCTCGACTTTTCATGACGGTTCTGGCTGTCAGATAGTTCTGCTAGTTTTTTCGCACGCTCCCACATACACGAGTACTTGCCAATCGAACTCTCGTCCGACCCGCCACAATCCGCCAGCCAAGCGCGCTCTTTAGCCTTCGCCGTCTCCTCCGAGGCCTTCCGCAGTTCCTCGGCCGCACGCTCTAAATCATCTGATGTGCCTTTAATGGCATCGGTCGAGATCTCGGACCCCTCGAGCGCAGCGAAGTCCGACTCGGATGTCTTGGGCACGGCAAGCGCCGTACCGGTATAGGTCACACTATCGGTATCCTGCGCCGACACCGCCTGCGTGGCACGCGCGGCGATCAGATACGGCAGAGCCGTCTCGATTTTCTGTAAGCCTTCCGATGCGCTTTTGGCAAACTTGTTGCGCGTTTTAATGATCTCAATCCCGGTGTCGACCATATTGCCGGCAACTGGTTCGGCACCCGGGATGAGGATGGCGACCAGGCCCGTCCCGATCGTGGCAAACCCCGCTAGGCCCAAACTCAAAATGCTCGCATCCACCACCGTGGCAGCCGTGTGATAGGACGACACCACATTGGCGCCTGCCAGCGCGCCGCTATCGGCAGCCACCTGGGTGTCCCCCGCGCGCGACATGCTCCATATCGCCGCCGTCGACGAAAACAGCAGCGTGAGCACCACCAAGATGACCACCGCAGAGGAAAGCGTGGTGTAGGCACCGTCTTCGATAAACAGGTCGATACCGGCTCGACCCATAAAGCCGCCTCGCTTGCGATGGCAGCTCGGACGGCGCGTCAAAACGCGTCTAGACCAGAAACGCTTAATCCCATGCAGCAATCCACGAATCATAATCTCCCTCCAGCCATTCGGGACGTGATTGATACGAGACATCGACCTTGAGCTCAACGTAGCCGCCCTCGGCGGTACCACCCATAACCTGCGCAAACGCACCGATCACAGGCAACGGCTTGACCTCGCCGGAAACGGACACGGACGAGACGCCGCCCGCATCGGCCCGGCTAAGCTCGACATCCCACGACAGCGGCCCGCCGGCATGAAAGATCGAAACGTTGGGCACTGCGGCAAGCCGGCGGAGGGTGAACTCCTTAAGATCGTCGTCCTCCGCCGTCGTCGTGGTCATGAGCCGCGCGGTCTCGGCGGCGGCAGACTCCATGACCGCGCGCGCATAAAGCAGGCACACCGGTTGCAGTGCGAGAAGGATGAGCGTCAGAAACGTCGGCAGCAAAAAAGCGGCCTCGACCGTAGACTGCGCCCGGTCCTCGCGCGCGATATCAATACAACGCGATGTCCTTAGCGCCCGCAGCGGCGTCGATAACCGACGTCGAGGCAACGCCATGGGATGCCGCCCGCTCAACCAGCGCCGCCAAGCGTCCATCGGTGCCAGCACGCCAAAGTCCCACAATCGCCAGCACGATCGATAACAGCGCCACCGTGACGATGGCGTATTCGACCGTCGCCTGGGCAGATTCCTCACGCAGAATGCCATGCATTTCACGATCCCTCCTTTGAGCTTATTGTTTGCGGGACCAGACGCACGGCGCGCAGACGACACGAAGCATCGCCAGCATCCGCGGCAACCGTCACCATATCGACCCAGCCGCGCCCATCGCGCACGATGGCGCCCCATACGTTGCCCTTAATATCGAGATAGCCGCTCAGGGCGAGCTGGGCCGTTGGCACCTCGCGGTAGGCGCGTAACATATCCGCCGCTGCCTCGGTCATCGGTCGGTCCTCGGACCATGCAAGCCGGACCGCAATCGCGTTGTCCTCAGGTGAATCCGTCGCAGTGCCAGACCGCTTGTCGAGCGTCCGCAGAAAGGTTTGCGCCGTGACAGCGACATCCGAATCGTCCGCATCTCGCATCTCATCTTTTTGAGACGCCACCGCCGAATCTGAGCCCGAATCGAAGGCGGCCCCAGGACGCTGCTGCCGCGCGGCGTTAAGCCCCCAAAGCACCGCCGCTATCGCCACGGTCAGGCAAGCAAACACCAGCAGCACCCCGATGGGGCGCTCGCCCTCTACAGGCTGTTGATGCCCTCGCTGATAGCGTTCCATAGATCTTGGACCTTGCCCTTAAATGCGACAATGGCAATGATGGCGATCACCACGAGCACGCCGACCAAGATGGCGTATTCGGTGGTGCCCTGCGCACTCTCCTCCTGCAGTAGCTCCCCGGCATGCTGGCGAGCGCGAATTGACTGGCAAACAGCCCAGCTCCAGACCTTGCCAGCAACGTCAGTCATCGTGTTCATGTATTCCTCCCTACATCATCCCGCCTGCTCCCAACAGCGGGCCCAATATGGACAGAAGCAACGCCGGCAAGATGAGTGTGCCGGTGGGA
>CAUADW010000033.1 GCA_958427895.1 uncultured Collinsella sp. | reverse complement strand
CGGCCGTGCAGACCGTGGCGCACTTTGTGCCGACATATTGGGTGAACGACGCGATTGGCAAGGCGCTTGCCTCGGATTTGACGTCCGCCGTGCTGGGGGACATCGCCTGCGACCTGGGCGTCACCGTGCTCTTTGCCGCGGCCATCGCCGCCGTAGGCCTAGCCCTCGCACGCACCAAATCCCGCGCCTAACCGCCTAGTCATTGGGTACTCATTGGGGACAGACTTAAACGACTAGTCATTGGGGACAGTCTTTGCCGAACCGCCGGCTTGCCAAGGACTGTCCCCAGCTGCCGGCAGAAAGGGAACGTCCCTAACTGCCGGGTGGCGAAAGAGTGCCCCCAGCAGCTAGTCGTTTAAGAACGTCCCCAACGACTAGTCTTGAAGCAAACCCCCACTCTCGCCCAAAAATAGTTCACTTGGGTTTACTATTACCCTATAAAAGTAGCAATAGGCTAACAATGGGGGGTAGCATGGCGACAAAGCAAGCCTATGTCCAGGTCAAAGGGCTCAAGAAACACTATGGCGACGGTGATGCGCGCCTGACGGTACTCGATGGCATCGACACGTCCATCAACCGCGGCGAGATCTGCGTCATGCTGGGGCCTTCGGGTTCGGGCAAGTCGACGTTTCTTAACCTGATCGGCGGCCTGGAGGATGCTGACGCCGGCTCTATTCTGGTGGACGGCTGCGACCTCACCACGCTCAACGCCGGCGACCTGGGCGAGTATCGCCGCCGCGAGCTGGGCTTCGTGTTCCAGTTCTATAATCTGGTGCCCGATCTCACCATCAAGGAAAACATCGAGGTCACGGCGCACCTGTCCAAAAACCCGCTCAATGTCGACGACCTGCTGCGTTCGCTGGGCCTCTACGAGCACCGCAACAAGTTCCCGCGCCAGGTCTCGGGCGGCCAGCAGCAGCGCTGCGCCATCGGCCGTGCGCTCGTCAAAAACCCGGGCCTGCTGCTGTGCGACGAGCCCACCGGTGCGCTCGACTATAAGACGTCCAAGGAAATCTTGCAGCTCATGGAAGACGTCAACCGCGAGTACGGCTGCACCGTCATTATCGTCACCCACAACGCTGCCATCGCCCGCATGGCCAATCGCGTGCTGCGCCTGCGCGACGGGCGCATCGTCGAGGACGAGCTCAATGAGTCGCCCGTCGCGGCCGCCGAGCTCGATTGGTAGGCGGCGCCATGACACCCCTCGCAAAACGTCTCCCGCGCGAGCTGCGCCGCAATATCGGCAAGTACCTGGGCATCTTTTTGCTTATGTGCGGAAGCATCGCCCTCACCTCGGGCTTTTTGCTCGCGGCCCACTCCATCAGCTGCCTTATCGACGACATGCGTGATGCGTACACGATTGAGGACGGCCGCGTGACCACCTCCTTCGAGGCCACCGACGAGCAACTCAAGGCTGCCGAAGGCGCGGCGGAGGACGTCGGCGGCGTCACGCTCTACAAGAATTTCTCCATTGACGCCGTCATCAAAAAGACCGCCGGCGACGACGGCACCAAGCGCACGCTGCGCACCTATGCGCACCGCGCTAAGGTGGACATTGCGTCCTACTGTGAGGGCAAGGAGCCCAAAACGGACGATGAGGTGGCAATCGACCGTGTCTTCGCCACCAACAACGACCTCGCCGTGGGCGATAAGGTCGAGCTCGAGGGTCGCACCTACACCATCTGCGGCATCATGACCCAGCCCGATAGCCAGGCGCTGTTCCTCAACAATTCGGACTTTACGGTGAACACCATCACCTATGGCGTGGCCGAGATCAGCGACGCCGGCTTTGCCGCGCTCGAGGACGCTGGCGGCGCACCCGCCTACACCTATTCCTTTACCTTTACCGATCGCGATCTCTCCACTGCAGATCGCATCGATGCGGAGCAGGATATGGTCGAGGCGCTGACCGACGCCGATGCGCGCGTGGACGATCTGGTCGATGCCGATTCCAACCAGGGCATTGGCTATGCGCGCGACGACGTAGACGGCGACTCCATGATGTGGATGACGCTGCTCGACATCATCATCGTGATCATGGCGTTCGTCTTTGTGGTCCTTACCGACGCCACCATCGAGGAGGAGAGCGCCATCATCGGCACGCTGCTCGCCAGCGGCTATCGTCGACGCGAGATCGTCCTGCACTACCTTGCGCTTCCCGCTACCGTGGGCGTGATCGCGGCGCTTTTGGGCACCGCGCTCGGCGTTGTGTTCTTTACCGAGCCCATGCGCAGCCTCTATTACGGTTCGTACAGCCTGCCTCCCTTCCAGGTGTACTGGAGCTGGGGGATCTTTGTGAAGTGCGCTGTGGTTCCCGCCGCTGCGCTCATCCTCATCACGCTGGCGGGTCTGCTTCGCAAGATGGGCAAGACGCCGTTGCAGTTTCTTCGCCACGAGGCGAGCGGCAAGTCTGGCACCAAGCGCGGCCTGCAGCTGCCGGAGCGCATGGGTTTTGTCTCGCGCTTCCGCCTGCGCATCTTCCTGCGCAACTTGGGCAACTTCGCCACGCTCTTCGTAGGTATTGCGTTTGCGTCGCTGCTGCTGCTCTTTGGCCTGGCGATTCTGCCCACGATGACGCACTACGCGGATAACCTCGAGACGAGCCTGGTCGCCGAGTACCAGTACACGCTCAAGGCCCCGCTGGAGCTTGAGGGCACCGCCGAGGAATGTGAGCAGTGGTCGGCACTCGAGCGCTTGCAGTCGGTGGACGGCGCGCTGCTTTCCGCCGCCCGGGATGCCGATGACGAGCTTGACGACGCGGCCGATGCGGCGCAGACGGCAGCCGATGCCGCGACCGCATCTCCGTCTGCCGAGAGCTTGGCCGCGGCGCAGGACGCGCTCGCCAAGGTCCAAGACAAGAAGGATGCGCTTTATGCGCGCCTTGATGATCTTGCCGATGCCCTCGGCTGTGACCGCGACGAGACTATCGACCTGATTGACAAGGCCTCTAAGATCGACACTGACAACGACGACATCCACCCGGTCAACACGACCGACAACGGCGCGGGCACAATCGCGCAGGCCGAGAAATACGCCGTCTACCAGCTGCAATACGACCGCGGCGGCGGAAATGGCGAGGAGACGATTTCCATCTACGGCATCTCGCCCGATTCGCGCTACTGGAAAGGGCTGGACGTCGGCAACGGACGCGTCGTCTTTGGCGGTGGCTTGCTCGACAAGTTTGGCTGGAGCGAGGGTCAGAAGGTTAAGCTTCGCGACAAGTACGAGGGCAAGAATTATTCCTTTGAGTACGTGGGCAAGGACTGCGTTTGGGGCTCTAAGTCGGATATGAATGTCTATATGAGCATCGACGACTTTAACGAGCTGTTCGGCAACGACGCCGCCTACTTTAACGGCTATGTGAGCGACGAGAAGCTCAACCTCGATGCTCGTTACTTTGCCGGCGACACCACGCCCGACGACATGCGCGCCGTGGGCGACCAGTTCATCGGCATGATGAGCAAAATGATCGGCATGATGGTTGGGCTTGCGGTGTTCATCTTCTTGCTGTTTATGTACCTGCTGACCAAGGCTGTGATCGACCACAGCGCCCGTTCGATCAGCTACATGAAAGTCTTTGGCTATCGCGATAGCGAGATCTCGCATCTGTACATCCGCTCGATCACGCTGTGCGTGGTGGCGTCGCTCGTGCTGAGCCTGCCGGTCATTATTGGCTCGCTCACGGCCATCTTCCGCTCGATGTTGCTCGCCTACAACGGCAATATCGAGATCTACGTGCCCGCTTGGTCCATGGCGGCGTGCGCAGGAATCGGCTTTGCGACCTACCTGGTCGTGGCACTGCTGCACACGCGCTCCATCAAGCGCGTCAGCTTGGCCGAAGCCCTCAAAGTGCAGGAGTAGCCATCGGGGACAGTCCTTGCCATTCGTCGGCTCGCCGGCCGGCTGGCAAGGACTGTCCCTAACTGTCGGGCGGCGAAAGAGTGTCCCTTGCGACTGGTCATTTAAGAACGTCCCCAATGACTAGGTTCCGTACTTGACTTTAACTCTGCTTTAACTGGTACCATCCTCTATGTCTGTAACGCCATATAGACCGAGGGGATAGATCTATGACCGCAACTGCACCCGCAGCACCCGCTAAGGTGTACTTCACCAACCTGCGCACGCATGCTCGTGAGAGCCAGCTCGACAAACTCAAGCGCCTCATCCGTCACGCCGGAATTGAGCAGATCGACTTTGAGAACAAGTTCGTCGCTATCAAGATTCACTTTGGCGAGCTGGGCAACCTGAGCTTTTTGCGCCCCAACTACGCCCGCGCCGTCGCGGATGTCGTCAAGGAGCTGGGCGGCAAGCCCTTCCTCACCGACTGCAACACGCTCTACGTCGGTAGCCGCAAAAACGCGCTCGAGCACATTGATACCGCCTACCAGAACGGCTTTACCCCGTATGCCACGGGTTGCCAGATCATCATCGCCGACGGCCTCAAGGGCACCGACGAGGCGCTCGTCCCGGTTGAGGGCGGCGAGTATGTGCACGAGGCCAAGATCGGTCAGGCGCTCATGGACGCCGATATCGTGATTAGCCTCACCCACTTTAAGGGTCATGAGCAGGCCGGTTTTGGCGGCGCCATGAAGAACCTGGGCATGGGAGGCGGCAGCCGTGCCGGCAAGATGGAGCAGCATGCCGCCGGCAAGCCGAACGTCGCGACCGAGCACTGCGTTGGCTGCCATGCCTGCGAAAAGATCTGCGCGCACAACGCTATCTCGTTCGATGGCACCCGCGAGCGCGAGCTTGCCGGCGGCGCTACTCGCACGGTGCACGTGGCCGCTATCGACCACGATCGCTGCGTGGGCTGCGGCCGCTGCATCGGCGTGTGCAACCAGGACGCCATCAAGCCCGGCTATGAAGCCGCGGCCGACGTGCTCAACTGTAAGATCGCCGAGTACACCAAGGCCGTTGTCCAGGATCGTCCCAGCTTCCACATTTCGCTGGCTATGGATATCAGCCCCAACTGCGATTGCCATCCCGAAAACGACACGCCTATCGTCAACGATATCGGCATGTTCGCGAGCTTCGACCCGGTCGCCATTGACCAGGCCTGCGCCGATGCCGTCATGGCATCCGAGCCGCTGCCCAACACCGAGCTCACCGATAGCGCGGCCAAGATGGAGCACAACCACGAGCATCTGGAGGGCGAGCAGGCCAAGGATCCCTTCTGCATCACGCATCCCGACACCGACTGGCGCGTGTGCATCGCGCACGCCGAGAAGATTGGCCTGGGCACGAGCGAGTATGAGCTCATCGAGGTCAAGTAGCGCCTGGCTATTGGACAAAATAAGCGCCTTTGTAGCGTTAGTTGAGCAAAAGCCGCCCGTGAGCACAGCGCTCACGGGCGGCTTTTTGGAAGTGCGGCGAAAAATCGAATCCCGCCGACCACAAACCGTTTTTTGGCAACAAAACCCCAGACGTTGCTTTTTGCCTAAAAATACTCGTCGAGGAAGTTGTCGACCGTGTTCCAGTAGAGTTCGGGGTCGACCTGCGCGCTCTTGGCGTGGGTGGCGCCATGGATAGTGAGCTTTTGCTTGACCTTGCTGGCGCACACGTCGTAGTTTTGGTCGAGCATGCTGTACGGTACAAAGGTGTCCTGGTCGCCGTGGATAAACAGCATGGGAACCGTCGCGTGTTTGAGTTGCTCCACACTGCTCGCCTTATGAAAGTCGTAGCCCGCGCGCACGTTGCACACCAAGTTTGCTACATCGAGCAAGGGAAAGCTGGGCAGGCCAAACACGTCCTTGAGCTGCAGAGAAAACTCGTCCCAAACACTTGTATAACCGCAGTCCTCGATAATGCATTTCACGTTTGCGGGCAGAGGTTCCCCCGCGACGTTCATGGCGGTTGCCGCACCCATCGACTCGCCAAAGACCAGGATGCGCGCCTCGGGGTCAGCCTGAACGATTCGCTCGATCCATGCGACGACATCGAGCCGCTCGGGCCAGCCCATGCCGATATAGTCGCCGCCGGAGCGCTCGTGGGCGCGTGCGGCGGGTGCGAGTACGTTCATGCCGCGGTCGTGGAATCGCTTGACGTATCGGGCCATACCGATGGGCTCGTTGGTATATCCATGCAGGCAGGCGGCGTAGTCGTGCGCGCTCTCCGACGCAGCAAAATACCAGGCGGCAAGCTCGGTTCCGTCGTTCGCGGTGAGGCTGCTGCTCTCGCGGTTTTCCTTAAACCACGCCCGTGCCTCGCCCTCCTCGGCGTCCATCTGCTCGCCCTTTTCGGCGTCTTTGCCATCTTGCATCATCTTCATGGTGTACGGCGCTTGGGGGTTCAGGGCAAAGTCGAACAAGAAGTTGCCGGCAAACCCTAGCAGCGCGACAACGAGCACCAGCGCAACGACGCCGGCTATCTTGAGCTTTCGATGGGAACGTGCGTTTTGAGACATAAGAAGCTTTCCTATAAGATGTTAATACATCAACATTTAATGCAAGCGCATTATGGACGTTCGCCGTTGATGCGTCAACAGACAAAGAATGGGTAAACAAAGGGTCACGTATGGTGCAAATTTCGCACGTACCTAGACGCTTTGATATAGTGTTGAGAACTCTTTACGTTGGAGGATGTAACCGGCATGTCCGATTCGAGCGACAGTTCTAAGCCGCGACCCAAGACCGCGGCCGTTCCACACTACACGGTGGGCGAGGAGATCATGAACTCCGTCACCCATGGTGTCGGCTGCCTGCTGGGTATCGCGGGCCTGGTGCTCCTGATCGTATTCGCTGCCCTGCGCGGCGGAGGCCCGGCCCACATGGCCGCGGCGATTGTCTATGGCGTCAGCATTATTCTCGAATATCTGGCCTCCACGCTCTACCACGCGATTCAACCCGCGCGCGCCAAGCGCGTGTTTCGCATCATCGACCACAGCTGCATCTACCTGCTCATAGCCGGCAGCTATACGCCGTTTTGCCTCATCACGCTCGCAAACGACGGCGGTCCTGCGCTGTTCTTTGCCGTATGGGCCATCGCCATTATCGGCATCGCCCTCGAGTGCTTTATGCGTGAGCGTCAACCGCACTGGGTAAGCGGCCTGGTCTACCTGCTGATGGGCTGGCTTGTCGTCTTTAAGCTGCCCGAGCTCGTGGCACTGCTGAACCCCGTCGCGCTTGCCCTGCTCGCCGTCGGCGGCGTGTGCTATACCGTGGGCGTGCCGTTCTATATCGCCAAAAACGTGCGCTATCTGCACAGCGTGTTTCACCTGTGGGTGCTCGCCGGCAGCATCTTCCAGTTCATGGCGGTGATCCTCTTCGTAATCTAGCGACCATGCCTGCGCGCCCGCGGACCCATCCAAGCGGCCGTCGGGCGCAACTGCCCTATCCGCCACCTACGCTTACTACCTAACGTCCCGAATCTTGGAGGTTCGAGAAACTCCCGATGGACATAACCATCTCCCTTATCACTACCCTCGTCCTGACGCTTATCAACGGCTACTTCTCCATGTCCGAGATGGCTCTCACCACGGCTAAGCGCGCCGTGTTGGAGCACGATGCCGAGGAGGGCGATAAGCGCGCCGAGCGCGCCGTCCAGCTTGCCGCCGACTCCGATCAGCTGTTGGCCACCATCCAGGTCGCCATCACGCTCGTGGGCTTTGCCTCGTCCGCCGTCGCCTCGACGAGCCTGTCCGACCCGCTTGCCACGTGGCTCATGAGCTTTGGCATCGCGCCGCTTTCCGCCATCGCGCGCGGCCTGGCGCCGGTCATCATCACCGTCGCCGTCGCCTTTGTGTCCATCGTGATCGGTGAGCTCGTGCCCAAGCGCATCGGCCTCGCTAACGCCGAAGGCGTATCCAAGCAAGTCGTGGGACCGCTCTCCGTGTTCCAAAAGATCGCCCGCCCGCTCGTGTGGCTGACCGGTGCCTGCTCCGATGGCCTGGCCCGCATCCTGCGCATCAAGAGCGCCGATGATCGCCAGAACGTCTCGGAGGAAGAGATTAAGTACATGGTCTCGGAGCAGGACGACCTGCTCGACGAGGAAAAGCGCATGATCCACGAGATCTTCGATCTGGGCGACACCGTGGCTCGCGAGGTCATGGTCCCGCGCGTGGACACCACCATGTGCGAGGACGACGAGACGGTCGCCGACGTGCTGTCCACCATGCGCCAGACCGGCTTTAGCCGCATCCCCGTCTATCACGAGGATCCCGACAACGTCGCCGGCATCGCGCACATCAAGGACCTGATCCAGCCTTCGCTCGACGGCAAGGGCGACCAGCCCATCGCCGACTTTTTGCGCGACGCCACCTTTGTGCCCGACACCAAGGACATCCTGCCGCTGCTGTCCGAGATGCAGACCTCGCACGACCAGATCGTGGTGGTCGTGGACGAGTACGGCGGCACGGCCGGCATCATCACCATCGAGGACATCGTCGAGGAGATCGTCGGCGAAATCGAGGACGAGTTCGACCCCGACAACAAGTACCTCACGCGCCTTTCGCGCCGCGAGTGGCTCGTCGATGGGCGTTTTTCGTGCGATGACGCGATTGAGCTTGGTTGGCCGCTCGAGGAAAGCGATGATTATGAGACCATCGCCGGCTGGATTTTGGAGCTTTGCGACTCGGTGCCCGACATCGGAGAGGTGTTTGAGGTCGCAGGGTACAAGTTCAAGGTACAGTCGATGCGTGGCCAGCGCATCTCGCTCATTCGCGTGATCGCTCCGGCCGAAACCGATAAGAAGGATTCCGAGTCCTCGGCAGAGAAGCCGGCGGCGTCGGGTGCGGGCTCTGCGGACCCGCACGATGGCGACGAGTAGGGCAAGGAAGAGTAGGGGAGAGTTATGGCAGGCCTGTTCAACATCCTTAAGGTCACCGTCAGCGAGGACAAGATTTGCGCGCATGTGCTGGTGAACCCCGGCATGCCGCTCATGACCTCGGAGGATATCGAGGCCACGGCGCGCGTGTACTACCTGGTGCCCGCGATTGCCAAGCATCTGTGCCTGGGTGATTCGGGTCGCGAGTTCCAGGATTGCATGGGCCAGACCGAGCTTTGCCACCTGCTGGAGCACGTGACGGTCGAGCTCATGAACGAGACCGGGCTTGCCGGCAGCATTTCGTGCGGCCGCACCCGCGTGAGCGAGCACGACGAGCGTGTCTTTGAGGTTGAGCTTTCGTGTCCCGACGATGCGCTGGCCATTGGCGCGCTGTCTTCGGCGACCTTTATGATGGACTGGGCGTACCTGCATGCCGACCAGCCGGCCCCCGACGTGGAAGGCACGGTCGCTGGCCTGCGCAATCTGGTGCTGGGCATGCGTGCCGAGGCCGAGGGCAAGGACCCGCATGAGGCCGTTGCCGCTGCGAACGGCGAGGACGTGGCAGAGGATGCGCCCGAGGGCGATGCTCCTGCCGACGCCGACACTGAGCCCGTTGCCGAGGCGTCTGCCGAGCCCGAGTCTGCGGAGCCCCAAGGCGTCCCGAGCTTTGACGACGAGCCGCAGATGTCAATCGATACCGAGGGTGCGGTCGCCGAGAACCACGAGGCCCCCGCGGCCGTCTTTGGCGGTGCGGCAACGGCTCCGTCCGGCTCGGCGCACGAGGGCAACCTGCCGCTCGTCGATGGCGCCGGCGAGGACCCGGCCGCCACGGTGGCCATGCCTGCCATGCCGCAGGAGTAGGTTTACTCGCTTATCACCATCATGTACCTGCGCTTTTACCGTACGCAGATGAGCGCGACGGCAAGTGTTGCGCTGCGGGTATAATGGACAGCATTCAAACGGTGGGCATCGAGGTGCCCGCAGGAGAGGAATGATCATGGGAAAGACTTTCAGCTTTGTCTCCGGTGCGCTCTTTGGTGCTGCCGCCGGCGCTATCATCGGCGTTGCTCTGGCCCCGCGCTCGGGTGCCGAGACCCGCGCCATGGCTGCCGATATCGCCAACGATGCCTGGGACAACATGCGTGACACCTACGAGCACAGTGCCGAGGAGGCTCGTGCCGCGGTCAGCGACTTTGGTCCGATGGTCGATGCCAAGACCGATGACCTGCGCGCCAAGGTCGACCTGGCCCGCGAGCGCATGGATCAGCTTCGCGAGCAGCTCAACGACGCCATCTCGGGCGGCAACGTGACGCCCGCTGCCGACGTCGTGGTCGAGAACGTCACCGAGGCCGGCACTGAGGCCACGGAGCCCTCGACCGAGGCATAATGCGCGCAGGGGATTTTGTCGGCGTCAAGGTTTACCGTAAGCCTGCCGAAGACAAGCGCACCAAAAAGGACGGCACGCCGCGCAGCCCCAAAAAGCTCGGCAAGATTCACTTTCCCGTCTTTACCCCGGGCGGCACGCGCGTGGTGGGCTTTATGGTCCGCCAGTCCGATATCGCAGGCATGATCGAGCGCCCCGACCGCTTTGTGGCGCTCGATGCCATCGGCGTCTATGAGGGTGCCGTCGCGGTCGACGACGTCAAGGGCACCTACGATGCCGCCGCGGCCAAGCGCCTCGATATCAACCTGGACGATTGCATCATCTGGGTTGGCATGGACGTGCGCACGGAATCGGGCGATGTCGTGGGCTACTGCTCGGACGTTGAGTTCAAGCCGCGCTCGGGCATTGTACAGACGTTCTATGTGACCGCCGGTGCCGCTTCGAGCGTGCTGGTGGGCGACACGCAGGTGCCGCCGACGATGCTGCGCGGCTACGAGAACGGCGCGATGATTGTCTCGGACGAGGTCAAGACGCTCGGGTATTCGGGCGGCGCGGCCGCCAAGGCTGCCGAGGCCAGCGTCGTGGTGGGCGATAAGGTCAAGAAGGGCGCCAAGGTGCTCGATGACAAGGGATCGGTCGCCGTGGACAAGGGCAGCCGCGCACTGGGCAAACAGCTCGGCAAGACGCGCGGTATGTTCAAGGCCTTTAAGGACGAATATCAAAAGGCGAGCGGGGGCTCGTCAAAAGCTAGCAAATAGCGACGTACCAAATGATGGGAGGCGAGCCGGAGACATGTTGCTCCGGCTCGCTGTGTTTATGGGGGAGGGCATATGCGCCAAAACGGATCTAACTTAAACGGGCCCTCGGGTGCGCGTCCGACGGCGCGCCGCGACCTGGGGCAGCTGCCCAGCGGTCAGCGTCGACGTCGCCGTAAGCCCGGCGCGATGTACCTCAACCATAGCCGTGGGTTTAGCGATCGCAGCGCGCGCATCGGCAACGGGCGCTCGCCGCGCCGACCGTCCCGCCTGCCCTATGCGCTTATCGCCGTGGGTTGCGCGCTCGTGCTGTTTATCGCTGCCGTCGTGGGCTACGTCAACCGCAGCGTGGACGTGGAGCTCAATGGGCAAAAGACCTCGGTGCGCGTGGGCTCTACGTTGCAGAATCTTATCGACGATCAAAGCCTGACCGAAACGTACGACGCCGGCGATCTGCTGGCCGTCGACGATAGCGTGCTCAAGCGCCATGGCGGCGAAAAGCTGTCGGTGAAGGTCGACGGCAAGCGCGTGAAGCAAGGCAAATGGGATAGCCGCGAGCTTACGGGTGGCGAGAAGGTGACGGTCAAGGACGGCCGCAACGCGTACGAAAAGCACGAGGTCCAGGCCACGACTATCGAGCCAAAGCTTAAGGTCGAGGGCACGGGTGCCATTGAGTATGTCAAAACCTGGGGCGTTCAGGGCCGTTCCGAGGTATGGGTCGGCGAGCAGTCGGGCAAGACGCAGGACCGCGGCGAGGTCGTGCCCGCCACCGACTGCGTAGTCGAGTGTGCAAGCGTAGCGCCCAAGGGCAACGAAAAGTACGTGGCCCTGACATTTGACGAGGGTCCGAGCGGCGCGACCAAGCAGATCTTGCAGGTGCTCAAGGAAAAGGGCGTCACGGCGACGTTTTTCCTTTCGGGCGATGCCGCGGAAGCCTCGCCCGCTACCGCCAAAGCGATTGCCGATGCCGGGTGCGAGATCGGTTCCAACAGCTACAGCGATGATTCGCTCAAGGGCGAGGATCGCGAGACGGTACGCAAACAGATCACGAAGGGCACCGAGGCGATTAAGTCGGCGACCGGCGTCGAGACGATGTTGCTGCGCGCCCCCTACGCCGCGTTTGACGAGCAAAACTGGATCGACTCGATGGACCTGGTATCCGCCGTGGTTTCGTGGAATATCGATTCGGGCGACTGGCTGCTCAACGGCGCTGACGAGCAAGTATCGACCGTGCTCGACTCGATGACGCCGGGCAATATCGTGCTGCTTACCGATAGCGATGAGTGCGCCGAGCAGACGCTCGAGGCGCTGCCGCAGATTATCGATGGCCTAGTCGCCGATGGCTACAAGATCGTGACGCTCAGCGACCTGGTCAAGACAGACACGGCATTGAGCAAAAAGCTCACCTCGCTCACCAAGGTTTCCATGCCCAAAAACGCCGTGTTCCCCCAACTCCCCGAGGACGACGACACCACAGAGTAGTCATTGGGGACGTCAGCGTTTGGTATGCCTGCAATGTGCAGCGCATAAATTCGGTGCCGCAGCGCGATGCTGATGCTATAGTTACTGCGGTTAATGAGGGTCAAGAGAAAGGTTACAGGTGAAATCCAAACCTCGACCATACAGTCGATGACCCCATGCAGGTGCTTTCTGCGCGTGCACGGGGTGTGAGCGCCGAGCGGCGTGCCGCCCGCGCATGCGTATACATATCTAAAAGTCCACGGATTGCGTGCCGGCATGGTCGCGCGGTCCGCAGGAATAATGATGGGGAGCACCATTGAATTATCTGAGTGAGATGCTCAAATTGCCGGTCTTGGACGTCGACGGCGAAAAGCTCGGCGTGGTGAACGATTTTGGCATTGCAACCGGCGAAGTTTTTCCGCACGTGACGTCGCTCGCGTTCCGCGGACCCGGCAAGACGCCGTTTATGATCAGCTGGCGCAAATGGGTCGACCGTATCGACGAGACGGGTGTACACCTTAAGACGTCGGCCACCGAGATCCGTTTTTCGTACCTGCAGCCGACCGAGCTGTTGCTGGCGCGCGACGTTCTCAATAAGCAAATTGTCGACACGCAGGGCATGAAGGTCGTGCGCGTAAACGACATCAAGTTTTCCATGTCGGGCGAAAATCAGCTGCGCCTGCTGGGTGCCGAAGTTGGCGCCCGCGGTCTGCTGCGCGCGATCAGCCCCACACTCGAGCATGTCGTCGAGGGCTTTATGAAGCACCTGGGCAAGCCGCTCAGCGAGGACATTATCGCCTGGTCTTACATGGACCTGCTCGATCGCTCGACTAAGAACATCCAGCTCTCGGTGTCGCACAAGACTCTTGGCGAGCTGCATCCTGCTGACATCGCTGACATCATCGAGCAGCTCGACCCGCGCCTGCGCGCGCAGGTGTTCGCGCAGCTCGATACGGCACAGGCCGCCGAGGCCATCTCGGAGTTCGATGATGACGAGCTCATGACCGAGATGCTCGAGGGCCTGTCCGATACCGACGCATCGTCGATGCTTGCCATGATGGACCCGGACGACGCTGCCGACCTGATCGACGAGCTCGATTATGAGAAGGCCGAGAAGCTCCTGCGCCTGATGGGCGTCAAGGAGGAGAAGGCGATTCGTAACCTGCTGGGGTATGAGGACAACACCGCCGGCCGCATCATGACCTCGGAGTTTGTCTCGCTGCCCGCCACGGCGACGGTCGGCGATGCCATCGAGGCGATTCGCAAACTCGATGAGGACTTCGAGAGCGTCTATTACGTCTATACCGAGGATCCGAGCGGCATGCTCACCGGCGTGCTCTCGCTGCGCACGCTGATCGTGGCCGACCGCGACGCCACGCTGGGCCAGCTCGCCTATCGCGATCTGGTCTACGTGTCGCCCGACGAGGACCAGGAAGACGTGACGGACGAGATGACCAAGTACGACCTGGTTGCCATCCCTGTCTGCGACGAGAACCGTCATATCCTGGGTATCGTGACCTTCGACGACGCCATGGACGTTATCGCCGAGGAGCATCAGGAGGATCTGCAGATCGCCGGTGTCGGTTCGGGCGATAGCGCGTCGGACGACTCGACGAACGTGCTCAGCTGGTTCGTGCATCGTCAGTACTGGGTCGTCGTGTGGGGCATCGCCTCGTGCATTATGGCGACGGTGCTGGGGACGGCGCTGGGCTCCGCGCATCTGGTGGTGTTCCCCATGTGCGCCATGCCGCTCGTGCTGCTTGCTGCCTCGCGCATGGTGTCGTTCGTCAAGAACTACTTCTTGGAGTACGACGGCCACGACGACGAGCCCAAACCGTACCTGGGATTCTTCTTCCAGAGCACGGGTATGGGCCTGATCCTTTCGCTCGTGACCTACCTGTGTGCGCAGCTGGTGCGCACCGCCGCGTTCCTCGATGCCCCTATGCTTGAGGAACAGCTCTTTACCGGCTGCTTTAACATCGCGGCCATCATCTGCCTGGTGGGCAACATGAGCGCCGTGATTTACCTGATGGTGCTGTTCTGGCGCGATGAGCACGACCTCAATACGTCGGGTACCGCCATGAACGTCATCGCCGTCATGATCTCGTGTGTGGCGTACTGCGCTGCTGCGGTGCTGCTCACCATGTCGGTCATGGGGTAGGTGGTCGCGTGCAAAATGCGAAGCAAAAGCCGAGCACCAAGCAAAAGCTGACCATCGCGGCCATCTTTGGCGCCATGGGCCCCGGTCTTCTGGCGGCGCTTTCGGGCAATGACGCCGGCGGCATCGCCACGTATTCCAGCGCGGGCGCCAGCTATGGCTATAAGATGCTCTGGATGCTTCCCGTCATGACCGTGCTGCTCATCGTGACGCAGGAGACCGCGGCGCGCTGCGGATGCGTCACGGGTAAGGGCCTGGCGTCGCTCATTCGCGAGCGCTTTGGCGTGCGCAAGAGCGTGCTGGCCATGGCGGCGCTGTTGATCGCCAACACGGCGGTGACCATCTCGGAGTTCGCGGGTATCGCGAGTGGCCTTGCGCTGTTTGGCGTTCCGGCGAGCATCTCGGTGCCGCTCGTGGCGCTGCTGGTGTGGATGCTTACCATGTCGGGTAGTTTCCAGCGCATCGAGAAGATTTTGCTGCTGGTAAGCTGCGTGTTCGTGACCTACATCGTCGCCGCGTTTATGGCTGGCCCCAACTGGGGTGAGGTCGCGGTCGACTTGGTCGTCCCCAATATTCAAAACGACCCCAGCTACGTGTCGCTCGTGGTCGCAACGATCGGTACCACCATCGCACCGTGGATGATCTTCTTGGCTCAGAACAACGTGGTCGATAAGAATGCGGGCGAGGACGACATTGTGCTCCAGCGTATCGACACCGTGAGCGGCTCGATCGCCGCTGATATCATTGCGGGCTTCATTATCATCACGACCGGTACGGTGCTGTTCCCGGCGGGTATTCAGATTAGCGATGCCGCCGATGCCGCTCGCGCGCTGGAGCCCATCGCGGGCCAGTGGTCCACGGTGCTGTTTGCCTCGGGCCTGGTCGCAGCGAGTTTTTTGGCTGCCTGCGTGCTGCCGGGCGTTACGTCGAGTGCCATCTGCGAGGCTTTTGGTTGGGAGCGAGGCGCCGATCGCAGCTGGGACGAGGCCCCGGTTTATCGCGGCATCATTACGGCCATCATCGGCATTTCTGCCGTGTTGGTGCTTATGCCCGGCGTCGATTTGTTCCAGATTATGATGACCTCGCAGGTCATCAACGGCGTGCTGCTGCCCGTAGTCTTGGTATTCCAGGTGGTTATCGCGGCGGATCGCCACATTATGGGCGCCAACCGCAACGGCCGCGTATGGAACGTGCTCACGTGGGCGACTATCGGCGTGATTACGGTGCTGACGGTCGTCATGTTTGTGCTGCAAGCGATGGGCTACGGCGCTTAGCGCCCACTTTTGCCTCCGAACAGGCCGCAGCGATGGGCTGCGGCCTGTTTTTTGTCTGCTATAGGGTGTTAGTTATATGGCAGTGGGCAAAAAATGCCAAATATGAGTACTGTTGCTAAGTGAATAGCATTTACATCGAAGAAGATAATGAACATAATCTATAGTATGTCCATTAAAATTGGCTCCAATACGCCTTAAACCAGTCAGGTTGGCTGCTTTAAGGGGCTGTAGGGCTCGCCCGGACGTCATTTTGGGGGATTTTGTCTGCTACTAAAATGGTAACAGTACTCATATTTGCCCTTTTTTGCCCACGGACCTTTGAGGTTGCGGCGAAAAGGGCTTGTTTTGATTGTTTGGGGCAGGCGCGAGGCGCGGAAACGATGTCTGGAGCGGCTTGGAATTCATCCGTAGGGGTCTTCATTGGCTGCGCCAGGAGTATCCCTAGGTGCCGGTGCAAAAGGAGTGTCCCTAACTGCCGCAGGGGGCGTCGGCCGTGGCCGACGCCCCCTGCGGATGTAAGCAGATTTGGCTGTGCGTTACTTGTCGGTGCCCAGCTTGTGTGGCTTGTAGGCGAGGGCACTGACGAGCGCATCGGCGGCGGACTTGACGGCTGCCGGCTGCGGATCGTTGACGTGGTCCTCGGGGTGCACGGGCAGGTCCTTCTTGACCGCATCGTGGATGAGATTGAGGTACTCGGCCACGCCGGTGGCCGACAGGTGCGTGCCGTCGCCGTCAAACAGGTCGTTGCGGTTGGCGCTGTACCCGTACCAGTCGATAACGCGTACATTCTTGTAGCGCGTTGCGGCGTTGGCGATGGCCTGGTTCGTGGACCCGACCCACGGCTGCGGGCTACGCG
>CAUADW010000032.1 GCA_958427895.1 uncultured Collinsella sp. | reverse complement strand
GCCGTACGCTTGAACTGAGAAGGGGGAGGCCTCGCGGCCTCCCCCTTTTTGCGTTTACGGGCTTTTGTCTCACATAGTAGCTGTGTTTTATAACCCTCGTTTGTCGCATCTTCTGTGAACGGGCTACAATAACTTAGTCTGTGCGATATGGAGGTGAACATGGCTGAAGCTGGTATCGGCGTTGATATCGTCGAGATTTCCCGTATGAAATCAATTCTTGAAAAGACGCCGTCGTTTGCTCGGCGTGTGTTTACCGAAGAAGAGCGTGCGTATTGTGATGCATCATCGCGTCCCGCTGCTCACTATGCCAGCCGCTTTGCTTCGCGCGAGGCGGTACTTAAAGCTCTCGGCACGGGTTTTAGTCAAGGCGTTGGTCGCAAGGATGTTTCGGTTACGCGTGATAAACTCGGCAAACCGAAGGCGCTGCTTTCGGGCCGTGCTCTTGAGATCGCTCAAGAACTGGGTGTTGTTGAGGTCGCTCTTTCCATTACGCTTACGGGAGACTTGGCCGTTGCGAATGCCATCGCGATTACCGAAGATGCTCGGCCTAAGCCAAAAGATGAAAAGGTGAGCACCAAGAAACGCGTTGCGCAGACATTTAAAGAGGCTCGCTCTGTTTTAGATGAGCTTGAGCAGCTGCAGAATTCAGCATTGACGGAGCACCTGGGCGATGCTTCGCAAGATACGCTAGGAGCATAGATGAAACCGGTTTTGAGTACCGAAGAAGTCGTTCGTCTCGAGGATATCATCGAACGCGAAGGGACTTCGAAGGCCGAGCTTATGGAGCTAGCGGGTGAGTTTGCCGCCAACGAGGTCTTGAAGCTCAATCCCGATCGGGTTCTCGTTCTGGTCGGTTTTGGTAATAATGGCGGCGACGGTTGGGTTGCCGCCGATATCCTGAGCCATAAGGGTGTGGACGTCGATATCGTTTCTCCGGTTGAACCGGATGAGATTCCTGCTGCTCTGGCACGTCATGTTGCTCGTCGTACTGCCGGCCGCGATGTGCACGTTTGCGTCGGCCCTTCGCGTGACGAACTCGAGGTTTTGATCGATAAGGCCGATGTTGTTGTCGATGCCATTTTTGGTACCGGTTTTCACGGGAATCTGCGTGCGCCGTTCTCCATCTGGATTCCTACGGTCAATGAATGCGCCGATTGTGTCGTATCCATTGATGTCCCCTCGGGCCTGAATGCCGAGACGGGCGTTGTTGATGACGACTGCATTCGTGCCGAGCATACGGTGACGATGATTGCGCCCAAGATTGGTCTGTATAGCGCTGATGGTCCTGAGTATGCTGGCGATTTGATCTGCGGCAATCTTTACGACCGTCTTGACGAGGTCATCGATGATGTCGACCACGCCGCTGAGATTGTCGAGCCCGGTGACTTAGTTGATTACTTTGTCCCACTACCTACGAATATCGATAAGTATTCCCGTGGCTCTGTGCTTATTGTCGCCGGATCTGCGCAATATCCTGGTGCTGCCATTATGGCGGCCAAGTCTGCAGCTCGCGCGGGTGCTGGTTACGTGGCGGTCGCGGCTCCTGACGCCTGCGCCAATCTTATTCGCATGGCGCTTCCTTCGATTCCCGTCTTTGCTATTCCGTCTGATTCCCGCGGCTCCTTTGGCGCCGCTGCGCGCATGACGGTGTGCGAGATTGCAAAGAAGTACAGCTGCGTACTGTGCGGTCCTGGTATGACGACGTCCGCCGGCGCTATGCAGGTGGTTTCGGGCTTGCTCGAGCT
This sequence comes from uncultured Collinsella sp., assembly GCA_958427895.1. GTDB lineage: Bacteria > Actinomycetota > Coriobacteriia > Coriobacteriales > Coriobacteriaceae > Collinsella. Next base: position 15,269 of record CAUADW010000032.1, on the reverse strand, counting down.
TGATGTACCGCTTATTTTGGACGCCGATGCACTCAACTGCCTTGCTAAGATTGCCATTGACGGTATTGATAGTAATCCCGAGATGTATCGTCGCGAGCAGCCGTTGGTTATGACGCCGCACTATCGTGAGCTTTCGCGTCTGGTTGCCGGTGACGAGGTGAACGACCTTGGTACCGCGATTGCAGCCGCGCAGAAGGTTGTCTGGGCTGCAGGCTCCGACAATCTGGTGGTCATTGCCAAGGGGCCGACGACGGCTATCTGTGGCGTTGAGCGTGTACTGCTGCCGCTCTCGGGTCCGGCTTCTCTGGCAACTGCCGGTTCGGGTGATGTTCTCGCGGGTATTTTGGCCGGCACGCTTGCCACCATGCGCGACGAGATGGATCGTTGGGAGTTGCTGTATTCGTACGCCGTCGCACTTCACAGCTACGCCGGTTTTGCCGCGGCGACGGAGTATGGTGAGAAGAGCGTTATCGCGACCGATCTTATCGACTTGATCGGTCCTGCCATGGAGCTGGCGGCAAAGGATGCGCTCGAAGATCTGGGAATCATGGACGAAGGGTCGGATGACTAATCATGAATAAAGCCGATTTGACGCGCTGGTCCTGGGTCGAGATCGACCGTGGGGCGCTCCGTCGCAACACGAGGGCCTATAAGAACTTGCTGAATCCACGTCAGCGCCTGTGCTGCGTGGTCAAGGCCGATGCTTATGGTCATGGAGCTGTTGAGTGCGCCAAGATCATGTATTCGGCCGGTGCCGACATGTTTGCCGTGGCGACGGTTAACGAGGGCGTTGAGCTCCGACAGGGCGGGATTACGAAGCCCATCCTCATCCTAAGCGAGCCGCCTATCGAGGCCATTCCGACGTTGCTCGAGTTTGATATCATGCCTTCGGTCTATACGTCTGACTTTGCTCTTGCGTATGGCGAATGTGCCGTCGCGGCGGGCAAGGTGGGCAAGTATCATCTCGCCATCGAGACGGGCATGAACCGCATTGGCGTACATTACACGCAGGTGCTCGACTTTGTCCGCGGTATTAATTTCCATCGCGGTATTCAGTGCGACGGCGTATTTACGCACTTCGCCACGGCCGATGAACCTTCGGGCTGGGACTACAAGCTGCAGTGTCAGCGCTTTACCGAGGCCGTTCAGGCCATTAAGGATGCGGGTTTTGAGTGCGGTATCGTGCACTGCGCCAACACGCCGTCCTCGATGCTCGACCCCTCGATGCATTTTGATATGATCCGTGCTGGCGTTGGCTTGTATGGCATGCAGCCGTGCGAGCTGAGTGGCCGCGTGATGCAGCTTGATCCCGTTATGAGCGTCCATGCGCGTGTGACGCGCGTGGCACATCCTGCGATGGGTGAGGGCGTGGGCTACGGTTTTACCTACCGCGTACCGCGTACGCGCGTTCAGATCTGCACGCTGCCGATCGGTTATGCCGATGGCCTATCGCGTACGCTTTCCAATCGTATGGATGTGCTGTATCGCGGCGAGCGCGTGCATCAGGTTGGCAATATCTGCATGGACCAGTTTATGGTCGCCATTCAGTCCAACCCGGCACACGAGATTCCCGAGGCCGAGTATGGTGACGAGATGATTATTGTCGGCCGCGATGGCGATGCCGAGATCACTATGGACGAGATGGCCCGACTGCGCGGAACGATTAACTACGAGGTCGCCTGCGGCTTTGGCATGCGTCTCGACAAGGTCTACGTGTAGGAGCCGCTATGGGCGTCATGCACATCCCGGGCCATACCCATCAGGCGCCGCGTGAGGTCGCACTCGAGGAGATCGAGGCCGTTCTGGGCGATTGTCACCTCTGCCAGCTCTACCAGTCGCGTCACAATATCGTGTTTGGCGTGGGAAATCCCCGCGCTCGCGTGATGTTTATTGGCGAGGCACCGGGCCGCAATGAGGATTTGCAGGGCGAACCCTTTGTGGGGGCGGCAGGCGAGGACCTCAACGGCATTTTGTCCCTGGCGGGTCTTAAACGCGAAGACGTCTACATTGCCAATGTGCTTAAGTGCCGCCCGCCGGGAAACCGCAATCCGCGTCCCGAGGAAGTGCTGGCTTGCTCGCCGTTTTTGCGTGAGCAGATTCGAAGCATCTGGCCCGATATTATCGTGACGCTCGGCAACCCCGCGACGCACTTTGTGCTTAAGACCGAGATTGGCATTACTAAGCTGCGCGGCAGGTTCCACCAGATGGGGCATTTTGTAGTAATGCCCACTTTCCATCCGGCAGCAGCGCTGCGCAATCCGGCATGGCAGGAGCTGCTGGAGGAAGACTTTAAGATGCTGGGCGACTATCTGGAGCGACATCCTGCACCAGAGGACGCCTCGGAATAATAAGGAGCATATATGTCCCTGGAGCGCCTGGGGGTAGGTACTTACAAAACGACTTGCGCTGCCGATACGGAGTACTTTGGCGAGCTAATTGCACCGTGCCTTGAGGACGGCGATGTACTCATCCTGACCGGTGGCCTGGGAGTGGGCAAAACTCACTTTACCAAGGGCGTCTCGCGCGGGCTGGGCGATGGGCATATGGTTACGAGCCCTACGTTTGCGCTCATGGCCGTTCACGATCAAGGTCGTATTCCGCTGTTTCACTTTGATCTATACCGCCTGGAGCATGCCTATGAGCTCGAGGATACGGGCATTTTCGATGTGCTGGGCTATGAGGGTGCTTGCCTGCTGGAATGGGGCGAACAATTCCAAGACGAGCTGACGGATGAGTATCTTTCGGTGACGCTCAAGCGTGATGAGGGCGACAGCGATGTGCGAACGATAACGCTCGAGGCGCACGGTGACCGCGCAATGGAGCTTTCCCATTTGATTGATAAGGCTGTACAAGATGAGCTTGCATAACGACAACGCGCTGGTGGTGGCGCTCGATACTTCGACCGATATGCTTGCCTGCGCGGCAAGCTGGATTGATGGGCAGACGGGCGAGACGAAGCTCGTGAGTGGCGACCATATGTGTCGCCGTCACGCCAACGTTGAGCTCGTGAATACTGTTGATGGCGTGCTGGCTCAAGCCGGTCTGGATCGCAGCGATGTTGGTTACTACGTGGTCGGCCGCGGCCCGGGGTCGTTTACGGGTGTGCGCATCGGCATCTCCACTGCCAAGGGCCTCGCGCGCGGTGCCAATGTTCCGCTGCTGGGCGTGTCGACGCTCGACGCTTGCGCTTGGACGGCGTGGAAGGCTGGCGTGCGCGGCAAGCTTGGTATCTTGGCCGATGCTATGCGCGGTGAGGTATATCCGGCGCTGTATATGCTGGTCGATGAGGGTCCCGAGCGTCAATTTGAGCGCGAACACGTGGCCAAGGCCGCCGTGGCGCTCGATGAGTGGCGCCAAGCAGCGGACTGGGACCAGGTTCAGCTGACCGGTGACGGTCTCGTGCGCTATGGCAAGCTGCTGGGTGAGGACGAGACCGCCCGCTGCGTGGAGCGCGACCTGTGGTGGCCTTCGGGCGAGGGCTTGCTGCTCGCGCACGCTGCGGGTGACGGCGATCCGGCTCGCGTCCTGCCGATTTACACGCGCCTTTCGGATGCCGAGGAAAACGAGCGCAAGCGTCTTGGTCTTGCCGAGAGTGCGCAGAGCGAAATTACGGGTGTTGCCGATGAGCTCGCCGGTCGTCATCTGCAGTTCCGCCCCATGGGCGCGGCGGATGCCGAGGGCGCGAGCGCGCTGGAGGCTGCCTGCTTTGAAGGTGCCGGACACGAGGCGTGGACGCCGGGCATGTTCCTGTCCGAACTGGGCGAGGACGTTGCTGCGCCGCGTAGTTGGTGGGTGGCACACGACGACGGCAAGCTGCTGGGCCTTGCCGGCGGTATGGTTGTGGACGGTGATGTGCAGATTCTGGATGTCGCCGTCGACCCGGCACATCGCCGCGAGGGCATTGCCCGCAAGCTGCTGTCGCACGTGAGCTATGATGCCCAGATGCTCGGCTGCACCACGGCTTCGCTCGAGGTCGAGGACGGTAACGAGGGAGCGATCGCGCTTTATAACGCTCTGGGCTTTACCGAGGCTGGCCGTCGCCGCGGTTACTACGGTGTTGGCAAAGATGCCATCGTCATGACGGCGCCGCTGCCCTTGGTGCTCCCGGTCGACAACGCTTCGCCCGAGCCGACGGCGGCTGAGCAGCGTGTATGGCCGCTGCCTGCGCCCGAGCGAACCGTTGAGGAGCGCGCTGAAATTGAGCGCCGTCGCCTAGTGCTCGCTATCGAGAGTTCCTGCGACGAGACGGCCGTGGCGATTATCGATGCGGATGGCAATATGCTGGCCAACCAGGTGTCGACACAGATTGATTTTCACGCCCGCTTTGGCGGCGTGGTGCCCGAGATCGCCTCGCGCAAACACGTTGAGGTGATTGTGAGTGTCGTGGATGCGGCGCTCGAGGATGCCGCAGCATCGCTTGGTCTTGAGGGTGGAGCCATTGCCCCCAGCGAGCTTGCCGCCGTGGGCGTGACACAGGGTCCGGGCCTGGTGGGCGCCCTCGTGGTGGGCGTTGCCTTTGCCAAAGGCTTTGCCTACGCTGCCGGTAAGCCGCTCGTATGCGTCAACCATCTGGAGGGGCACCTGTTTGCCAACTTGCTGGCGCAGCCCGACCTCAAGCCGCCGTTCATCTTCACGCTTGTCTCGGGCGGGCACACCATGCTCGTGCACGTGAAGGCATGGGGCGACTACGAGGTGCTTGGTGAGACACTCGACGATGCTGTGGGCGAGGCCTTCGACAAGGTAGCCAAGGCGTTGGGTCTGGGCTATCCCGGTGGCCCCATCATCTCCAAGCTGGCCGAGACAGGCAACCCCAAGGCGATCGATTTTCCCCGCGCGCTTAACAGCAGGGGAGACTATCGTTTCTCGCTTTCGGGCCTCAAGACGGCGGTGACGCTCTACATCGAGCAAGAGACCAAAGCCGGGCGCACGATTCACCTGCCCGATCTGGCGGCTTCGTTTGAGGCGGCTGTCTTTGACGTGCAGTACAAGAAGGCCAAAAACGCATTGCACGCTACCGGATGTAAGGAATACTGCATCGGCGGCGGCGTCTCGGCCAACCCGCATCTGCGCGAGATGATGATCAAGAAGCTTGGACGTCAGGGGATTCGCGTAACGGTGCCGCCCTTGTCTGCCTGTACCGATAACGCAGCCATGATCGCGGAGGTCGCTCGCCGTAAATTCGACCGAGGTGAAATCTCGCCGTTCGACGTCGACGCCGATCCAAACATGACGCTGTAGCTGGTACGGCGCGGTCCCCGGACGGAGGGGCCGGATATAAGGTTTCCTGCTCTACAGTCCTGCGCAAGATGAAGGCCACATTAAGTGGCCTTCTTTGCGTGCGGAACTCGCGATAAAGTTCATATGCGCCGCCCGGCTCCCGCGGCTCTCAGGGGCATCTCTCATGCAAAAACTGTCGTGGGGTAAAGTCCGAGGTCAGTGGCGTTTAATACCGAGAAATCCAAAAAAGTTGAAAATTCATTACAAATTTGCGTTGACTTTAGGCAACTAAAGTTTCATACTCCTTTTCAACCACTGGGGGATGTGAACACGCACGGATCGTTCGCATCATGATTGAAGAGGATTTCTTAGACATGTTCACGCATCAGCTAAACATTATCAGCGTAGTAATTATCTGATGCGGGTTAGCACATACAGCTAGCCCGTACGATAACGGGCGGCTGATGAAGATGAGGGCCGTCGAGCGCAACCGACGGCCCTCATTTTTTATGTCTAGGAAGTTCTTTTTAGAGGAGGAAATGTAATGAACGGAGTTTTGCTCATGGTTGTGGCCGCGGCGGTGCTCGCCTGCGGCTATCTGGGCTACGGCCGCTGGCTGGCCAACAAGTGGGGCGTTGACAAAGAGGCCCTCACGCCGGCCAAGCGCATGAAGGACGGCAACAGCTTCTCGCCCGTCTCCGCCTTCACTGCGTTTTCGCACCAGTTCAGCTCGATCTGCGGTGCTGGCCCTGTCACGGGTACGATCGTCGCCATGGCCTTTGGCTGGCTGCCCGTCGTGCTCTGGGTCCTCGTCGGCGGCATCTTCTTTGGCGCCGTCCACGACTTTGGTGCCCTGTACGCTTCGATGAAGAACAACGGCAAGTCGCTCGCTCAGCTCATCGAGAAGTACATCGGCAAGACCGGCCGTCGCCTGTTCCTGCTGTTCTGCTGGCTGTTCTGCATCATCGTCATCGCCGCTTTCACCGACATGGTCTGCAAGACGTTCATGTTTACCCCGGCCGTTGACGCTTCTGGTGCTGCTACCGGTGCCATCGACTTCACCAAGTCCTATGCCGCCGGCTGCGCTGGTACCATCTCCATCCTGTTCACCTTCGTCGCTATCGCCTTTGGTTGGGCCCAGAAGAAGTTCAACCTCACCGGTGCTGCCGAGTTCGTCACCGGCGTGGTCCTCATGGTTCTCATGTTCGCCGTCGGTATGCAGTTCCCGGTCTACCTGGATAAGTTCCAGTGGTTCGCCGTCGTCATGGTCTACCTGGTCTTCGCTGGCGCTATGCCCATCCAGATGCTCAAGACCCCGCGTGACTACCTCACTTCCATCATGATGATCGTCATGATCGTCTGCGCTGTCCTCGGCATCGTCGTCCTGGGCGTCAACGGTCAGGCCACTATCACCGCTCCGGTCTTCACCGGCTTCTCCACTGCCTCCGGCATGATGTTCCCGGTCCTGTTCGTCTCCGTCGCTTGCGGTGCTCTCTCCGGTTTCCACAGCCTCGTTTCTTCCGGCACCTCTTCTAAGCAGGTCGAGAAGGAGCAAGACGCCGTCAAGGTCGGTTACGGCGCCATGATCGTCGAGTCCTTCGTCGGCATCCTTGCCATCATCGTCGCCGGCATCATGTTCTCCGACATGAACACCGCCGGTACCGGCGCCCTCAACGCCGGTGTCGCTTCCACCCCGTTCCAGATCTTCGCCGCTGGCATCTCCCGCGGTATGCAGGCCTTCGGTGTTGACGGCACGCTCGCTACCGTCTTTATGACCATGAACGTCTCCGCTCTGGCCCTGACCTCGCTCGACGCCGTCGCCCGCATCGCCCGCACCTCGTTCTCCGAGTTCTTTGCCCAGACCAACGACGCCCTGGCCATCGAGTCCAAGGCCGGCTACATGAAGGTCCTCGGCAACCCCTGGTTCGCCACGGTCGTCACCCTGCTTCCCGGTCTCGCCCTCGCTTTTGGTGGCTATGCCAACATCTGGCCGCTCTTTGGTGCTTCCAACCAGCTGCTCGGCGGCATGACCATGATCACCCTCGCCGTGTTCTGCAAGTGCACCGGCCGCAAGGGCTGGATGCTCTACGTGCCCGTCGCCTTCCTGCTCTGCTGCACCTTCACCTCGCTGGTCCAGAGCGCCATGGGCTGCATGACCGCCGTCCAGGCCTACGGTTTCTTCGGTACCATCCCGGCTACCGCCACCACGGCCGCCGTTTCCGTCGCCGCCACCAAGGGCCTGCAGCTTGTCTTCGCTGTCCTGCTGATGGTCCTGGGCCTCATCGTCGCCGTCAACTGCCTCAAGGAGTTCTTCGGCAAGGAGGCTGGCTCCATGCCCGACGAGGAGCCCGAGTGGTCCGAGATGGGCAAGGCCGAGTATGGCCGCGCTGCTGCTGCCGAGGCTCCTGTCGACGCCGAGGCCGCCAAGGCTTAGTCGACCTGACGAGTTGAACGTCACATCTATATGACTCGGAAAGACCGGGTCCGCGACTTCGCGGGCTCGGTCTTTTTTCATGCAAAAGCGGGTGACGCTCGAGTGTTCTCGCAGATGTTTTGCGTGGATAAGGGCGCGCGTTGTACCATATAGACGTATATGTGTGCATATGAAAGGGGCCCCGTGGCCAAGACGGTATATTCCGATAACCAACAAAATGTCGATGCTCTGGCTGAGCGCCTGAGCAGCCAGACGTCGCTTTCTGCTGAGCGTGCCAAGCTGGTTGCCTACGACCTGCTTTGCCGCAAGGCGCTCAAGATTAAGTCGAGTGCGCTGGCGCAGATTTTCCGCTCCGTCGATAAGGAGTGCGACACCAAGGCGATGCGCGATGAGCTTATCGCGGCAAAGATCGTGACCAAGATCGAGGGTAGCGGCATTAACGGGCGCCCGGCGTTCTATACCATCAATGCCGAGATCCGCGATGTCCAGGAGCAGCCTGCCGAGTCCGTCGAAGGTTTTGTCGTCGAGGATTCCGCTGACGTGCCTGCTGTGGAAGAAGCTGCTCCGCGTGAGCATGTCGATACCGATGAGTTGCTCGATGAGAACGTCGTGCGTGCCTTTACGGCCAAGGCAGGACGCGGCGGTTTTGGCGGGGGTGGCAAGCGCGATGCGCAGCGCCGCGCCCAGCAGGAGCGCTTCCGTCGCGCCGTTGCTCGAAAGGGTGAGACGGATGCTGAGGCTCTTGAGACCGAGGTTGCTGCCGAGTCGCAGAAGCCCGCGAGGGAGCAAAAGCCCGTGGAGGCCCAAGAGCCCAAGCGTCGTCGCGGTGCTCACTTTAAGACTGCACAGCAGGATGCCGCGCGTGAGGTTGAAGAGTCTTCTGAGGTTGCAGACGATGTTGAGGAGTCTGCCAAGAAGGCTCCGGGTTCGTGTCGTCCCGGCCGCGGTTTTGCGGGACGTGCGTATCCCGTAAAGCGTCAGGAGAAGGGCGAGTCGGTTTCGACCACCCAGGACGAGAAGACCGTTGAGCCGGCGGCTCGCGAGCAGAAGCCTGTTGAGCCGCAGCTTGAGGTTGATGCCGAGGCCAAGGGCCAGCAGCCTACTGATGAGCAGGCGGAGCAGGGCGCGTCGAGCAAGCCTCGCCGCCGTCGCCATCGTGGGGGCCGCAGTTCCCATGCCGAGACTGCAGCCGAGAAGACCACGCCGCAGGACGAGGATGCGAAGGTCGAGGTTTCTTCGGGGCAGCCTAAGCGCCAGCCGGCGAAGGAGAGCAAGTCCGATCGTCCGCAGAAGCAGGCGCCTATGCCGAAGCGCGAGCGCAATTCCCAAGGCGATCCTAAGCGCAAGTCTCAGAAGAAGCCGGAGTCTGCCGCAGCAGATACTGCTGCCCAGCAGCCCAAGTCGGCCGTTCACGGCGAGGTCTCGGCGTTTGCCCTTGCCCGCGTTTTAGGCAGGCAGCTGCTCAAAGTTGTCCCTACGCCCACGGCGCTCTCTAAGATCAAGGAGCAGCAGACACAGATCGTAAAGGTCGAGGGCAAGGACGGTAAAAAGGCTCCGCAGCGCACTCAGCACAACGAGATGTCCAACCGTAAGATTGCCGAGGAAATCGCAATCATCCAGGCTTGGATCGAGCAGAACCGAGGTGCCGATACGCCGGTTGCCTCGCGCCGCCAGCGTGCCTACCAGATCTTTAACGACGAGAAGGCTTTTGACGGCAAGCACGGTGAGCGCCTGATCAGGCGTATGACCGAAAAGGGCATCAGCATGCAGGCGATCAAGGTCGCCCCCAATCGCCCCGTGCACTTTACGGGCTTCTTTACGCTGGGTGCCGACAAGCCGTTCATTATGGTCGAGAACCTGGATACCTATGACGAGATCGTCAAGCTCCTGCGCGGACGCAAACATGCCAAGCTCTTTGGTACCAAGGTGGGCGGCGTGATTTTTGGCGGCGGATGCAAGGCGAGCGTCTCGCATGCCTTGGACGATTATCTGGCCGAGATTGGCTATCGCTTTAACTACGTCTACTACGTAGGCGATATCGATCGCGAGGGCGCGCGCATCGTCGAACAGGCTCGCAATGCCAATGTGGTTGAGATTCGCCTGCATGCCGGCATGTACCGCGCCATGCTCGCCGAGCATAAGCGTCGCGTGAAGGCCGGCGGCGAGTGCGAGCCCGCGGCTGCCAACCAGGGCGTGCCGCAGAACCTGGCAGCGACGATCAAGGATCTGCCCATGGTTACGCGCGTGCAGTTCCGCAACGTGCTACGTGAAGGCGGGCGCATTCCGCAGGAGATCCTGATGACCGCAGACTATCGGGATGGCGACTCGGGAAGCTTCGACCGCATGCTGAACAACTAGGGCGTTCGGCCCCGGGAGAGTGGGTACACCGGCTTAGGTTTCCTGCTCTACAGTCCTGCTCACGACGGAGGCCACATTAAGTGGCCTCCTGTTCGTGCGGAACTCGCGATAAACCTAAGCCGGTGTCCCCACTCTCCCGGGGCCTGCGGCTACTTGGTTGTCGCATGCGGCTCGCTTTTCGGAACTGGGCTGATATTTTCTAGATGAAAGGCGCTCTTGGTCCTTATGGGCCTGGGGCGCCTGTCTTTTAAAGGTAGATTTTTGGGAGGCCGGCACTTGGAGACGTTCCTTTAGTGCTGGCACTTTAGGAACGTCCCCAAGTGCCGGCTGTGGAACGGAGGGATTCCGCGTCCGCCTTTTCGGCGGCAGCGCTCCGCTGCGTCGCTTTGCTCCTTGCGTGCTGCGCTGGAAAACGCTTCGCGTTTCCCCGGCTCCGCACCCTTGCGGGTTCGAATCCCTCCGCTTGCCCACAAGAAAGCGCCCTGGGCCGTTATGGGCTCAGGGCGCTCAATTTTAAGGGCTGGGACGGAGGGATTCGAACCCCCAACAGCCGGCACCAAAAACCGGAGTTCTACCGTTGAACTACGTCCCAATGTATGGTGTTGCCCAAAAGCAACTCGTTTAGTTTACCTAATCTGCGAGGGCATCGCAAACGCCGTCGAGCAGGCGTACGGCGAGTGTCTGCGCGTCGCTGGCCGTGAAGGTGCCGTTGTAGCGCGTCATGCCCGTGAGCTCAATGCGAATGCGTGCCGGCTTCTGCTGCGCGGCGACATTGGCAGTGCGGATGCGCTGGGCCAGGTTGTGGCACTCGGCGAGGGCGATCGTGGCGCGCGGCGCTGCATCTGCGGGCAGCTCATCGCTTGCGATCTCGAGCACTAGGTCAACGTCGGTTGGGACCTCGGAGTCGCAGAGCATCATGCCGCTGTTGTCGGTCGTTGCCGTGGCGATATTCCACATGCGCGACGCAACGCTGCGTGCGATGGGGTCCTCGCCGATAACGGCAATCTGGAAGCGCTCGAGCACGTTGGCGGCGCGAGCAAAACCGATACGGGACTCGGCTTCGGTGACCGAGGGCTTGCCCTCCCACACATGGTGCAGGCGGTTGATGTAGGCGTAGGTGTCCTGGAAGGCCATGCCGTCGGCAAACAGGCCGACATTTTCCTGGAACTGCTGCAGGGCGGCCTCGGTATGCGGACCAAAGTAGCCGTCGTCTTCGCCACAGGCAAAGCCCAAAACGTTGAGAGCGCGCTGCAGGGCCTGCACATCGGCGCCATGGAAATTGGGCATGCGCAGATAGAGGGTGCGGTCGCCCAGCTTATACGAAGCGTCTACAAGGGCGCTCCAGCAGGGGATATCGACGGCATGACCGGCAGCAAGGCCGCTGTCGAGCCTGAAGGTGCTGACGGCCTGCTCAGTGGTGGCTCCAAAGTACTTGTCGGTGACTTCGGCGGCATCAATCGTGTAGCCGAGCTGCAGGAGACGAGACTGCACGTCCTCGACGGCTGCTCCTTGCATGCCCGTTGTAATAGGTTCCATGAACGAACCCCTTTCGGCGTACCATTCGTACTATTTGAGCGTCTGTCGGATAGACAACGCAAAGGGATGCATAAACATGCACTCAACAGTGTAGCAAGTTGTGCCTAAATACGCTGCTGACAGGTTTTATAACCCCCGTTAGTTAAGGCGCTCCACAAAGAAATCTGCCATGGAGAGGAACAGCTCGCGTGCGTGCGGATCAAGCTCAACGTTCTCGATGGCCGCTTTGGCCTTAGCGGTCAGGTCGAGCGCGTAAGTGTGGGCGTAGTCGATGGAGCCGGTCTCCTGGAAGATCTCCACGGCGCGTGCGAGCTGCGCGGGATTATCGGTGCCTGAGGAAAGAATCGCCTCGACCTCGCCGTGGTGGCGCTCATCAGAGAGGGCGTGTACGGCGACAAGCGTGCGCTTGCCCTCGGTGATGTCGGTGCGGAAGTCCTTGTTGGCGGCTTCCTTAGTGCCGACAAGGTTGAGCAGGTCGTCCTGAATCTGAAAGGCAAGGCCCGTGTGCAGGCCAAAGGCGCGCAGCGCTTCGATTTGCTCATCGTTGCCGCCGCCGATAATGGCTCCGGCGGCAAGCGGCGTGGCTCCGCTGTAAAACGCGGTCTTGTGCGTCGCCATGTCCAGGTAGTCATCAACCGAGATATCAAAGCGCCCGTCGCGGACCCAACCCAGGTCGAGTGCTTGACCCTCGATGGTGCGGACGATCATCTCGGTAAGCTCGTGGAGCACGCGCAGCTTCACGTCGGACTCCAGCGTAGGGTCGTCGAGAACCGTCTTGGTGACCATGGTGAGCGCCAGGTCGCCACAATTGATGGCAAGGCCCGTGCCCTCGGTAAGGTGCATGCAGGGCTTGCCTCGACGAAGCTGTCCGTTGTCGGCGATGTCGTCGTGGATCAGCGCGCCCGACTGGAAATGCTCGATGGCTGCCGCGGCGCTGCGGGCGCTCTCAAAGCTACCGCCCACTGCGGTTGCGGCGAGCATGCAGATAAGCGGGCGGTGGCGCTTGCCGGCGTTGGCCGTAAAAGCCGAGAGCGGCGCATACAGGTAGCGCTCGATATCGGCAGAGGTCGCCTGTCCGTCAAAGAACGTGGCCAGATAGTCGTTAATCTGGTCAAAGTGCTGGGCTAAAAAGCTGGTAAACGGACTGGACACGGGTTCTCGCATTCTTTCTGAGGTTGCATTGATGCAATATGCAGACAACATATTGCCACATCAGGGCGTTTGGCGCGGCAGTTTTGGCGATTTAGGACAACAGGCGTGCGTTTGATGGAGTGTGCCTAAATCAGCCTAAAATGCTCGAGCGCCGCAACGACACCGTCGTGATCGACGGTGTCGGTCACGTAATCGGCCTTATCCTTGAGATAGTCCGGCGCATTGCCCATGGCGATACCGACATCGACGGCGTTCATCAGCGAGACGTCATTGCTGGCGTCGCCAATGCCGTATACGGTTCCGTGGTGGGGGTCGAGGGCGTCGAGTACAGACTGGATGCCCCCGCGCTTCGTGCATTCGCGGGGCGAGATTTCGGTTACCTCGAGTTCGAGCTCGTTAAAGCACAGCAGCGGCTCAAGTGCCTTATCTTGAGCGATGTGGTTGGCGAGCGATGTAGACATCAAGATCTTGTAGACACTGTAATGTTGCAGCTGCGTGACTGCGTCGCCCAGGGTGCGCGCGTATCCGGGGGCATCGGGGGCATCGGCACTCATGCGCACGACGCCGTTGAGGCCCTCAAAGCGGATGACCTCGCCCGATTGCTCAAGATAGGGGGCAAGATGCTGCAGCATGCTGGGCGTCATCGACAGATCGCGAATTGCGTGTCCGTTGATCTCGGCGTAACCGCCCGCAAGACAGACGATGCCGGTCCAGGGCAGCTCAAGAAGTTTGGGGTGGATGCAGCTGAGGGTGCGCCCCGTGCAGATAAAGGCCATGTTGCCGTTGGCGACAAACTCGCGGATTGCCTGCGAAACCGCCTCGTTGGGATAGGGGGAGAGGTCCCGCTCGTCTTCGGGAAGGTCTTGGGCGAGCCTGGGGTCTTGCCAGGCGAGCGTTCCGTCGATATCGAAGAAGCAAATATCGCCGCGCTTATGGGCTGCGCTGGCGGCAGGGGAGGCCGAGGTGGTGGGCACAAATTCCGGCTCGAGGCCCATGATCTGGTCAAAATGCTCTTTAACGCGGGGAACGGAGATGCCGATGACCACCTGGGCGGTCTTGCCCGTAATGATGAGGCCCTTGGCGCCCACCGCGACAAACGACGCGTTATCTGCAACGATGGAAGGGTCTGCGACCTCGACGCGCAGACGCGTGGCGCAGTTGGTCGCGCCCACGATATTGCCAACGCCACCTAAAAGCTGAATTACCCGCTCAGCGAGGACGTGATCTTGATCGGATCGACTATCGACCTCGTCATTGGGGGATTGCTCTTTGGCAAAGTCGCTTCCCGTTAAACAATCGATTGCCGCGCGATTGGCAACATGATCCTCGCGGCCCGGTGTCTTAAGGTCATAGACCAAGATGAGTGCTCGAAAACTAACAAAAAAGATGAGGCTAAAGGCAAGGCCGATACCGAGCGCCAAAAGATAGGCACCGGCATGCGTGCGCATGAGCGGAATAAAGTTGAAGGCTGCCATCTCCATGAGGCCGCCCGAGAAGATGCCGACGATGCCAAAGAGATTCATGGTTGTGGCAAGGCAAGACGATAAGACGGCGTAGAGCAAAAAGAGCCCGGGGTGGGTGAACATAAAGAGAAACTCGAGTGGCTCGGTAACGCCGCAAACCACCGAGGCGATGATGGCGGGAGCAAGGATGACCCTGAGGCCGGCGCGGCGCTCGGGTTTTGCGGTGGAGTAGAACGCAGCTGCGATGGCAGGAAGGCCAAAGAGCTTGACCCAGCCGGTGGCGGTAAAACCGGCCCACGGCGCAAGTTCATTAAGGGGGCGCGTGCTATGGGAGAGGATGGGGAGCAAACTGCTCCACGTGGCGTAGATGCCGTCGTTAATGACCAGGTTGTCGTAGTAGATCGGCATGTAGAGCAGGTGGTGCAGGCCAAAGGGCTCGAGTGCTCGTTCTAAAAAGACAAAGATGCCCACGCCAAAGGGACCGACGCCTGCAAGCGCGTGACGCAGCGTATCAGTTACATCGTATACGTAGGGCACGATGGCGGCCGAGATAGCGGCAAGGGCAAACACGGCAAAAAAGCTGATGAGGTAGACCAGCGAGGAGCCCGAGAAGGTGCCGAGCCAATCGGGAATTTTGGCATCGTAGAAGCGGTCATGGATGGCGACGACGGTTGCCGATACCGCCAGCGGGCCGATAATGCCGGTGTCGAGCGTCTTGATGCCGTCGATGACGGTGATACCGCTGGCGGAGGTCAAAGATGACGGGTACTCAAGTCCAAGGTTGTCTCCGCTCAGCTTAATGATCTCGCTCAAAAAGAAGCAGTAGGCAAAATAGGCGACGAGAGCCTCGAGGCAGCAACGAGCCGGTTGTTTTTGGGCAAGACCGATGGGCAGCGCTACGGCAAAAAGGAGCGGGAGGCGTTTAAAGACCGTCCACGAGCCGCGCTGGATGATAGCCCAGAAAACGTACCAAGGGGTTCCGTATACGGCGAGATCGCCGACGATGTCCGCAGTCGTTGCGAGAGCGGAGACGCCGACCATGAGGCCTGATATAGAAAACAGCATGGCGGGCGCGAACATTGCCCCGCCAAAGCGTTGGATTTTTTGCA
>CAUADW010000031.1 GCA_958427895.1 uncultured Collinsella sp. | reverse complement strand
TCAAGCTGGTCAGCGAGGCCGGCGTCGGCACCATCGCCACCGGTGTGGCCAAGGGTGCCGCCGACAAGATCTTGATCAGCGGCCACAATGGCGGCTCGGGTGCCGCTGCGCGCGACTCTATCTGGCACGCGGGTCTGCCGCTGGAGCTTGGCCTTGCCGAGGCCCAGCAGACGCTGCTGCAAAACGGTTTGCGCTCACGCGTGGTGCTCGAGGCCGACGGCAAGCTCATGGACGGCACCGACGTCGCCGTCGCCTGCCTGCTGGGTGCCGAGGAGTTTGGCTTTGCGACCATGCCGCTCATCTCCATGGGCTGCCTCATGCAGCGCGACTGCCAGCAGGATACCTGCCCGGCCGGCATCGCTACGCAAAACTGCCGCCTGCGTCGCGGCTTCCGCGGCAAGCCCGAGCACGTTGAGCACTTTATGCTCTTTGTTGCCGAGCAGCTGCGCGAGGTCATGGCGAGCCTGGGCTTCCGCACCGTCGACGAGATGGTCGGCCATCCCGAGTGCTTGCGCCAGATCGAGGTCCCGGGCAACCGCAAGGCCAACCTGCTCGATCTTTCACCCGTGCTGGCGAGCGCGACCTGCGAGTTCGGTGCCCATATTCCGGGCGCCGACGGTCGCCACTTCCTGCCGCAGATGGCCGCGGACAGCGAGCTCGACAAGACGCTCGACTCCACGTTGTTCGTGCCCTATACGGCCGATGCCCGTGCGCACCTGCGTCCGATTCGCTTCCGCGCCGATATCGCCAACGTCAACCGCTGCGTGGGCACCATCCTGGGCAACGCGGTGACCAAGGCGCATCCCGAGGGTCTGCCCGCCGGCTCCATTACCATCGATTGCGACGGTTCGGCCGGTCAGAGCTTTGGCGCCTTCCTGCCGCGCGGCGTGACGCTCAACGTGTGCGGTGACGCCAACGACTACTTTGGCAAGGGTCTCTCGGGCGGCGAGGTGTCGGTGCGCCCCAACCCGCATGCGACCTACAAGTTCGACGAGAACATTATCGTGGGCAACGTGGCGTTCTTTGGCGCCACGAGCGGCCGCGGCTTTATTAACGGCCTGGCAGGCCAGCGCTTTGGCGTGCGCAACTCCGGCGCCACCGTGGTGGTCGAGGGCTGCGGCAACCATGGCTGCGAGTACATGACGGGCGGCCTGGCACTCATCCTGGGCGAGGTCGGGCAGAACTTCGCCGCCGGCATGACAGGCGGCGTGGCCTATGTCTTTGACCAGTACGGCACGCTCGACGCCCGCGTGAACCACGAGAGCGTGGAGCTCAAGGCCCCGACGGCCGACGAGCTGGCGCAGATTCGAGAATTCATCCAGGAGCACGTGGACGCGACGCAGAGCCCGCGCGGCATTAAGCTGCTCTACAGCTTTGAGACGATGAGCAAGCACTTTGTGAAGGTCATTCCGACCGAGTACGAGCGCGTGCTGGCGATTGTCGCTGCGGGCGAGGCTGCCGGCAAGACGCATGCGCAGGCAGAGGAGCTGGCGTTTGACATTGTGACCGGTCGCGCGAGCGCCGCGGATGTCGCTCGCTTTGATGTCGCGGGCGGTGCCGCGGACGCTGCGTCCGTGGCTGCCAGCTCTGTTGCTTCGACCAGGAAGGAGGCGTAAGTGCCATGGGTAAGCCCGGTGCTTTTCTTGATATCGATCGCGTGATCCACGAGCTTCGCCCCGTGGAGGAGCGCAGCCATGATTTTGACCCGCTGTACGTGGAGCTCGATGACGACGCGCGCCGTGCCCAGGCGAGCCGCTGCATGATGTGCGGCGTGGCGTTTTGCCAGATGGGCGCGAGCTTTGGCAAGGCGCGCCCGAGCGGCTGTCCGCTGCACAACCTGATTCCCGAGTGGAATGAGCTGGTGTACCGCGGCCGTTGGGACGAGGCTGCCGAGCGCCTGTCGCTCACCTCGCCCATGCCCGAGTTTACGAGCCGTGTGTGCCCGGCGCTGTGCGAGGCCGCGTGCAACTTGGGATCGGTCGACGGCCAGCCCACGACGATTCACGATAACGAGCGCGCAATCAGCGACCACGAATGGGCAAACGGTGGCCCGCGTCGCTTTGAGCCGGCGGGGGAGGACGCGCCCTCGGTCGCCGTGGTTGGTTCTGGCCCGGCTGGTCTGGTGGCTGCATGGGAACTTGCGCGTCGCGGTGCCCGCGTGACGGTGTTTGAGCGTGACGACCGCCCGGGCGGCCTGCTCATGTACGGCATTCCCAACATGAAGCTCGAGAAGTCCGTGGTCGAGCGCCGCGTGGCGCTCATGCGCGAGCTGGGCATTGTGTTTGAGCTGGGTGCCGATGTGAACGATCCCAAGGTTGCCGCCAAGCTCAATGGCTTTGACGCTGTCGTGGTGGCTGCTGGTGCTCGTGCGCCCCGCGGTCTTTCGGCTGCGAACGTGGACGCTCCGGGCGTGGTGTACGCGGTGGACTACCTGACGGCTTCGACCGTCTCGGTGCTCGATGGCGGTGAGCCCGCGGTGAACGCGCGCGGCCTGGACGTCGTGGTCATTGGTGGTGGCGATACCGGCAACGACTGCGTAGGTACCGCGGTGCGCCAGGGTGCGCGCAGCGTGCGTCAGTTTGAGTTCTTGCCGGCTGCGCCCGATAAGCGCGCGGCGAGCAACCCCTGGCCGCAGTGGCCCAATGTAAAGAAGACCGACTACGGCCAGCAGGAGGCTATCGCTGCGATGGGTGGCGAGATGCGTGCCTGGGGCGTGGATACGCTTGAGGTGCTGCTGGACAAGAAGGGTGCGGCCGCGGGTCTGCGCGTGGTCGATCTGGACTGGTCGGCCGACAAGCCGGAGCGCATCGCGGGTTCCGAGCACGAGGTGCCGGCGCAGCTGGTGCTCATCGCCTGCGGCTTTACGGGTCCCGAGCATGGCGTGTTCGATGCGGTGAGCGTGCCTGTTGCCACCGCTGGTCGTCCGGTGCCGGTGATGGCTGCCGAGGGCTCGCACCTCGCGGCCCGCGTGGATGGCGTTGCTGCGGATGCCGCGCCGGTGTATGTGGCGGGTGATGCCCGCAACGGCAGTTCGCTTGTTGTGAACGCCATGGCCGATGCCCTGGCCTGCGCAGCCGAAGTTGCCGAGGCGCTGGAGCTGTAAAGTAGTCATTTAAGAACGTCCCCAACGACTAGTCATTGGGGACGTTCTTTTTTGTCTAGTCGTTGGGGACACTCTTTGCGAGCGATTTGCTCGTTTGTCGACGTACGGGTGTTCATTTGTCGACTTCTTGGGCTGTGGTCACCTGTTGTTTCTGTGGTGGCTGCGGGCATCTGGCTCAAAAGGGCGGGTTGGCTGTCTATGTCTACCTGCGGTTTCTTTGCGGTGCGCTCATTCGGTCAAGTGTCCCGTCAAGTGTTTGGTTAGCATCTGGTTTGCAGTCGAAGGCCTATTTTGCCCGCGCTGACAGTGGCTGCTCGCCCTCCTCGTAAGCTCAAATTGAGGTCCATCAGTTTGAGGAGGATGCCATGACTGACCAAGTTTTTGACCGAGCACAGCTGGCCGAAGCCGTCGGCAACGATATTGCCGACATGGCTCACTTTTGGATGCTGCGGAAGTTTCAATTCCTGGAGCTGGCGCGCGAGCAGTTCGAGATTATCGTCGATCCGTGGCTCAGCTATTGCGAGGAACCTTCTCAAAACGAAATCATGGCCTACAACATGGCGTTTACCGATTGGCTGTTGTTTGAGCGCCCCTATTACCACGACAAGACGCTGTTGGAGCTGTATGTGGACGAGCCGCCAGCGTCAATTTCTCCTGCTTCGCTCGGGCGACTTAAGCAGGTGCGCGACACGCAGCATTTCTCGCGCTTTGGCATTTTGGACAAGGATCCCGCGACTGGCATGGTCGTGCTGAAGGACACGCGCGCCGACCGTCGCTTTGACGTCTACGACCCACATATCGTGCAAAAGGAGCACTGGAACGATGGCGCGATTGCGGTGCGACTCGCGTGCGTCGACGATGTCTGGCTGACGGCGGGGCAGCTCTACCTGTATGACATCGCGCGCCTGAGCGACACGGCGGTTGACGGGCCGGGCGCGGTGCATCCCGAGGACCTAGAGGACGGTTTCGACACCTCGTGCATCAGCTTCTTTTTACGCCTGGTCCGCGACATCATGGGCGCCCAGGGGCGGTACGTGAAGTCGCTCAATATTTACGAGCAGGAATGGGAGTAGGGGGCGGGCTGTCGCACCGCCGCCTGTCTATTTGTCTCGATCTGTAACAACAAGGGGCCGTTTGGCCTTCTAACTGTTACAGATCGAGACGGAAGGTTGGCGCCTGCCGAAAGATCTCGATCTGTAACGGGAAGGGGCCAAAAAACGGTCTAACTGTTACAGATTGAGACAAAGGTTGGGCGCACGACCGAAAATCTCGATCTGTAACAACTAGAGGCTCAAAGACTGTCTTCCTGTTACAGATCGAGACGTTTGTCGACAGCAGCAACGGTGACAATGGCCCATTTCTCCGATGTGGTGGTGATGAAAGTGTCTAATACCGTTCTTAAACACAAGCAGGCGACACGTAACACCTTGGCGCGGAATAGGATGCTTGCCAGGCTCGCGAAGGCGGCTGAACAAGGCGTGCTGCTTGTGACGCACGACAATGCCGATCTCATGTGGCTGCGGCGTCATGTGGGAACCGATGATATTGCGGAGCCCGAGCCGTATTTGTTCTGCTTTCAACATGATTGGGTTGTACTGACGCCGGCGGAGCGAGCACTGCGGACCATCAAAGGGCTTGCGGAGTTTCATCCAGACTGGGCGTTTTGGGGCTATGACGCGGCGCTTTTGTGGGGTCTGGAGGTGCCGAATGATCTGCTCGGGCCGCGATTTCTTGTTAAGACAGGTTGCTCGGTGCCGCTGAGTGCAGGATGCCGGCTGTTGCGTCCGCGGGCGGCGTGTGCGCTTGAACAAGTCGACGGCGTGCGGGTGACGCCGTTTTGGCGCACGGTAGAGGATTGCCTGCTGCGCACGCCGTTTTCGTATGGCTTGGCGATTGCCGATTCTGCGTTGCGAGCAAAGGGCGTATCGCGCGATGACTTTTGTGAGCGGCTTCGTATGGATTGTGAAGGCAAGCGCGGGTATCGCAGAGCGCAGGTGATTGCGTCGTATGCGGACGGGCTGTCCGAAAACGGCGGCGAGTCGCGTTTTCGAGCATTCTTTATTGCATGCGGTTTTCCGGTGCCAGAGCTGCAGGTGGAGTTTCGTGATCCGCTCGATCCGAGCCAAGTGTTTCGCGTTGATTATTTTTGGAGGCTCGAGGACGGAACGTGCGTGATTGGCGAGCTGGACGGAAAGGGGAAGTATGCCTTGCAGAACGACGAGGGTCGGGAGTTGATCGACCCATTCGTGGCGGAGCGTCAGCGGGAGTCCCATCTGACAATGTTCGGGCACAAGGTGCTTCGGTTTACGTTTGATGAGCTCAAGAATCCGGGGAAGCTGGTTGAGAAGATGAGGCTGGCGGGAATTCCACAGCGGGCCGATTTGGCTGAGGAATGGAGATGCCGGTGGTATGGGCGCTGGGGGGTGCAGCTGACGCGGATGTGGTTGTTCCTGCCGAGTTTGTCTCGATCTGTAACAGCAAGGGGCCGTTTGGCCTCGTAACTGTTACAGATCAAGACAGAAGGTTGGCGCCTGCTGAAAGATCTTAATCTGTAACATCTAGAGGCTGAAAACCTGTCTACTTGTTACAGATCTAGACGTTTGACGACAGGGCTGGAGAATATCTCGATCTGTAACATCTAACGGCCAAAATTCGACCCAACTGTTACAGATTGAGACAAAGGTTGGGCGCGGTGCCGAAAGATCTCGATCTGTAACATTTGGAAG
This sequence comes from uncultured Collinsella sp., assembly GCA_958427895.1. Classification (GTDB taxonomy): domain Bacteria; phylum Actinomycetota; class Coriobacteriia; order Coriobacteriales; family Coriobacteriaceae; genus Collinsella. Next base: position 11,822 of record CAUADW010000031.1, on the reverse strand, counting down.
GTTAAAGACGGTCTACCTGTTACAGATCGAGACATTTCCCGGATGTCGCTGGGGTGGGACTGCAATGCATTCCGTTCTTCGCATCTCCTCCTTTCTCCGTTAACCGATATGTCCGCAGCAATCCTGCCGCGCTGGGTGATAATGGACAAATGTTCAAGTTAATCGTGAGGGAGGAGCTCGATATGGCGACTGCCGATCGTCCCACGTTGTTTATCAATGCGACCGTTCTGGATGGCTCGGAGCATATGGAGCCGCAGCCCGATATGGCCGTGGCCGTTGAACGCGGTGCCATTACCTGGATGGGACCGAGCGCCGTGGCGCAGGCGCCTGTAGGTGCCGAGGTCATCGACCTGGCGGGTGCGTATCTCATGCCGGGTCTCATCAATATGCACGTGCATCTGTGCGGTTCGGGCAAACCGGTCTCGGCGGGCGATGCGGGCGCACTCATGAAGAAGCTCGACAATCCCGTGGGCCGGGCCATAGTCCGCCACATCCTCAAAGGCAGCGCCCAACAGCAGCTGGCAAGCGGCGTGACCACGGTGCGCGGCGCGGGCGACCCGCTGTTTGCGGATCTTGCCGTGCGCGATGCTATCGATGCCGGCAAGTATCAAGGTCCTCGCCTGGTGGCGCCGGGAACGGGCGTCACGGTGCCGGGCGGCCATGGTGCGGGACTGTTCGCCCAGGTGGCCAACAGTCCCGCCGAGGCAGCCGAACAGGTGCGTGACCTGTATGCGCACGGTGCCGACGTCATTAAGCTGTTCGTGACGGGCGGCGTGTTCGATGCGACCGAGGTGGGCGAGCCGGGCGTGCTGCGCATGCCGGTCGAGGTTGCCGCGGCGGCGTGCAAGGCTGCGCACGAGGTGAGCTTGCCGGTTATGGCCCATGTCGAGAGCACCGAGGGCGTGAAGGCCGCGCTTGAGGCCGGCGTTGACACGATTGAGCACGGCGCTCCGCTGACGCCCGAGATCCTGGAGCTGTACCGTGGCGCCGCGGGCACGCAGCTCGAGGGACGTGCGCCGAGTGTGACCTGCACGATCAGCCCGGCGTTGCCGTTTGTATTGCTCGACCCGGAAAAGACCCATTCGACCGATACGCAAAAGAAGAACGGCGATATCGTGTGCTCGGGCATCATCGAGAGCGGCCGTGCTGCACTGGAAGCTGGCGTTAAGGTGGGCCTGGGTACGGACTCGAGCTGCCCGTTTGTGACACAGTACGACATGTGGCGCGAGGTGGCCTATTTTGCCAAGTACGTGGGTGTGAGCAACGCCTTCGCACTGCATACGGCTACGCAAGTCAACGCCGAGCTGCTGGGGCTGGGCGGCGAGACCGGCACAATCGAGTGCGGCAAGGCCGCCGATATCCTGGTGACGCGCGAGAACCCGCTCGATGACCTGTGCGCTCTGCGTGAGCCGATGCACGTGATGTGTCGCGGCGATCTGGTACGCAAGCTCAAGGTGAAGCGCATTCCCGAGGTTGATAACGAGCTCGACGCGATTATGGCCATGCCGGCCGAGGCGTTGGCCGAGGAGCTCGCCCGCGACGGCGTGGCGTAGATGTGACAAAGGGACAACTCTGTTACCGCATACAAAAAGCCGAGGTCTCAACACGAGGCCTCGGCTTTTTTATCGAACAAATACTTAAGATTTGGGACAAACAAACCTGATTTATTTGTCCCGCGTGCGGGCGCTAGGAGCGGGTTTCCATCTTGGCGTGGCACTTGGGGCAGGTGACGCGGATCTTGCCTTTGCCCTTGGGGACGGAGAGCATCTGGCCGCAGTTGGGACACTTGAGGTATGCCGTGGTCTTGCGACCCTTCCACATCTTTTTGGCCGTGCGCTTGGCACGTTCAAAGTCTTCCTTGCTAGTACCGGCTGCGCGCGAGGCGTTGGCCGCTGCAGCTCCGCCGCCCAAGCTGGCTACAAACTTGCCCAAGCCGGGTACGTTTGCAGTCGCGGCGACAAAGGCCTCGTTCTCCTTGCGACGTGCGTCGATATTTTTGGACAGGCCGCGCAGCACGCCAATCACGATTACGGCGATGGCAATCCAGCTGAGCCACTGGATGCGGGCTATCGATCCGATCATCGCGATGACGATGCCGGCAAGACCCATCACGATGGTGAGCTCGTCGGCACCATTGCGACCCTTCATAAAGTCATTCATGTGAATTGCCTTTCGTTCGATATGCTGCACGCCTTTATACCCGATTTAGAGCAAGGGGGACAGGTTAATCTGCACCAATCTGGTGCAAACATACCTGTCCCCAAAACACCAAGACGGTGCAAAGAAGTCTGTCCCCAATGCCCCACCCAATGCCCCCAATTACTTGGACAGCTTGTCGACGACGCGTTCGATCTCGGCGAGCTTGGCGGCTTTGAGGTCTTCGTCGCCCGATTCAATTGCCGAGGTCACGCAACCCTCAATGTGAGCCTTGAGCACATCGGCGTTAATGCGCGCGAGGAGCGCCTGTGTGGCCATGAGCTGCGTGGAAATATCGACGCAGTAACGGTCCTCCTCGACCATCCGCAGGATGCCGTCGATCTGACCGCGTGCCGTCTTGAGCATGCGGGTCACCGATTTGTGGTCTGCCATCATGGCGGGTCCTCGTTTCTGGTCGATCTTTCGGATATCCCCGTCAGTTGCGGTGAAATACGGACCGTTTAAAGGCCTAGGGCGGCACAACAGTCCGTATTTCACCGCAACTTCTGAGGATTCAGTAGGCGGCGTCTGCTACGCGGCGGTCACGGATAGGGCGTGGAACTTCTCGCCGGCGTCCTCGACGGCGGCAGCGAGCTGCTCAGCGGTCACGGTGTCGGCGCACTCCACCTGTACGGTCTGAGTCTCATGATCGGCGTCGGCGTCGGTCACGCCGGCTATGTTGAGCAACGCCGTCTCGACGGTGGCGTCGCAGTGGCCGCACATGAGGCCGGTAGTCTTGATTGTGTAACGCATGGGTATTCCTCTCTGTTGTGTCGGCTTTCCCAGGCACCCGACCTTGACCTTCAAGCCGTCGCTCGCGTACCAAAGTACGCGTCGCTCCTCTTTCAGGTCGATCTCGGGCACCTGGAAAACCCGTTCTAAATGGACGTAATGGTGAGCCTATTTTGCCACTTTAGGCTTAAAGGTTCGCAGGCGCAGAGCATTGCTTACGACGCAGACACTCGACAGGCTCATGGCCGCGGCGCCAAACATCGGCGAGAGTTGCCAACCGGTGAGGGGGAAGAACACGCCCGCCGCCAGCGGAATGCCGATGCCGTTGTAGAACAGCGCCCAGAACAGGTCCTGCTTGATGTTGCGGATCGTGGCGCGCGACAGCTCGATGGCGCGGGCGACGTCCATGAGGTCGCTGCGCATGAGTACCACGTCGGCGCCCTCCTTGGCGATGTCGGCGCCGGTGCCGATGGCAAGGCCCACGTCGGCGCGCGCCAGGGCGGGGGAGTCGTTGATGCCGTCGCCCACCATGGCGACCTTGCCGCCCGCATCCTGCAGCTCGCGCACGTGGCGTTCCTTGTCGGCGGGGAGGACGTCGGCGATGACCTGTTCGCTGCTCAGCCCCACGCGGCGGGCGATGGCCTCGGCCGTCACGCGGTTGTCGCCGGTGAGCATGCGCACGTCGACGCCAAGCGAGCGCAGTGCGGCGATGGCCCCGGCGCTCGTCTCCTTGACCTCGTCAGCCACGGTGACGGTGCCGGCAAGCTCGCCGTTCTTGGCAAAGAACAGAGGCGTCTTGCCTTCGGCGGCAAATTGCTCGGCAAGGCCCGCGGGCACGGTAACGCCCAACTCGTTCATCAGGCGCACGTTACCAGCGGCAATGGCGTTTTGCCCTTCGCGCGCCGTAACGCCTCGTCCGGGCACGGCGGCAAAGTCCTCGACCATGCGCGCGACGATCCCGCGTGTCTCGCACTCGGCCATAATCGCCTCGGCCAGCGGGTGCTCGCTCGAGCGCTCCAGCGCGGCGGCCAGCTTGAGCAGCGCCTTTTCGCTCATGGCGGGCGAGCCGTCGGCGCGCGTGGCCACCACGATATCGGTCACGGCAGGCTTGCCGCGGGTGACCGTGCCCGTCTTATCGAGCACCACGGTGCCCACGCTGCGCAGGCTCTCCAGCGCCTCGGCGCTCTTGAACAGAATGCCCATCTCGGCGCCCTTACCGGTGCCTACCATAATGGCGACGGGCGTGGCCAGGCCGAGCGCGCACGGACAGCTGATCACCAGCACGGCCACGGCAGAAGTGAGTGCCTCGTTCACGCTGCCGGTCAGTGCCATCCACACCACAAAGGTCACGGCCGAGATCGCGAACACCACGGGCACGAATACGCCGGCGACCTTGTCGGCCATGCGGGCGATGGGCGCCTTGGTGGCGTTGGCGTCCTCGACGAGCTGGATAATCTTGGCGAGCGATGTCTCGGCGCCCACACGCGTGGCGCGGAAGGTAAACGAACCGGTGCGGTTGACGGTGGCGGCGTTGACGGTGTCGCCGGCGGTCTTTTCCACGGGGATGGACTCGCCGGTGAGCGCGCTCTCGTCCACGGCCGAGCTGCCCTCGAGCACCACGCCATCGACGGGGATGGACTCGCCGGGGCGCACGCGCAAGACCTGGCCGGGAAGGATGCTGTCGACGTCGACGGTGGTCTCGGTGCCGTCCTCTGCCACGACGGCCGCAGTCTTGGGCGCCAGGTCGATCAGCGCCTCGATGGCGCCGCCGGTTTTGGACTTGCTGCGCGTCTCGAGGTATTTGCCTACGGTGACGAGCGACAGGATCGTGCCGGCGCTCTCAAAATAGAGATTGTCCATGCCCGTCATCATGGCCTCGTGGACCTGACCCGCGGCTAGCTGGTCGGCCATGATGAACATGGCGTAGAGCGACCAGGCGATGGAGGCGGTGGCGCCCACGGCAATAAGGGCGTCCATGGTAGGCGCGCCGTGTGCGAGTGATTTAAACCCGTTGATAAAGTACGCGTCGTTGACGTAGACGATGGGAATGAGCAGGACGAGCTCGGTGAGCGCGAGCGTCATGCTGTGGGTGTGGTCGGTGAAGATGCCGGGCAGCGGCCAGCCGAGCATGTGCCCCATGCCTATGTAGAACAGTGGGACGAGGAATACGATCGAGACGATGAGGCGGGTGCGCATGGCAGAGGCGGCGGCCTCCAGCTTTTTGGTGGGCGACTCCATATGGGCGGCGCCGGACCTGGCTTGCGTACTGCCGCTTGAGCCGGCGGTACCGGCGCCCGCTTCGACGGGTGAGGCCGAGTAGCCCGCGCGGTCGACGGCGGTACAGATATCGTCGGGGGAGACCCGCGCGGGGTCGTAGTCGACCATCATGGAACCGGCGAGCAGGTTGACCGCGACGCTTTGGACGCCGTCGAGCTTGCTCACGGCACGGTCCACGTGCGCCTGGCAGGCGGCACATGTCATGCCGCCCACGTCAAACTTATCTTGAGCCATGGCTTCTCCTTTCTGTAATTTGGTGTTGGAATTGTTAACCTGCTGATACTATACACCCATACCCCCTGGGGGTGTCCAGTACAGAAAGAAATGTATGACATTTCGTTACAGATGAGGGTGGTTGGTTGGCCGATGAACCGTCCCAACCAATCATCTCAATCTGTAACATCTGGACCGGTTTTTGAACCATAGTTGTTACAGATTTAGACGAACTGTTGAGTGGCAGTCCAAACGTCTCGATTTGTAACAACTAGACCCCGTTTTACCGAGTATTTGTTACAGATTAAGACAAACAGTTGGCAGGAAACTCAATGTCTCAATCTGTAACATCTAGCAGCAAATATGACCTCTAACTGTTACAGATCGAGACAGAGCGTCTGCGGTCAACTCAAATGTCTCGTTCTGTAACATCTAGACCTGTATCTGCCGAGCTAGTGTTACAGATCGAGACAATTGCCGGGGAGGGGTCCCGTCACGGCAAGACGCCCGCCGCCTAAATACAGAACCCGGGGATCACGCAGGTCCGCTTCTTGGGGTTGTCCGCAGGCGTTGCGTACGTAAAGACGTCGCCGTCGTGGCCCACACGGTTTATGTAGAGCGTGCCTTCGGTCTCCGATGAGTCGGGGCTCACCGTGCGCTCCCACCAGCAGGTGTCCTTGCCCTTCCACTGGCGGACCATCGTCTCGTTCGTGGAATACGGGCTCACCTTGAGCTCGCGGAAGAGTTGGTACCCCTTGCCCTCGCCGTTGTAGATGTCTGCCAGGTAGTGATAGTCCTTGGCAAATGACTCGGGCGGTTGCGTACCGCACAACTCGACCATGGCGGGCAGCCAAAGGGTTGCGGGCAACTCGCTCAGACACGATGCACTGTTGGCGGCGCCAGCGTTATTCGAGATCTTTTTGACAGATTTGATGAGTGCGCGCAACTCGTTGGGCAGCAGCTTAAGGCCGTCGCCGTTGAGCCATTCCCGCAGCTCGCAATCTGCCCAGCCGGCGCTCGGCGGTTCAGCCGCAGCGTTGCGCTCGGCAATACCCGCATCGAACATAAACGTCAATCCGGCCTTGCCCGTCCCGTCCAGAAGCTCATCGTGGCGGATGCCCACAAGCTGCGCGCCAACCTGCAGCCCGTTGGTGAGCGTGACACGTTTGGTACACGGATAGGGGATATGCCCATCGGCATCGAGCAGGTGATAGCGCTTGGCAATCTCGCGTGCCTCGCTACGGGTCTCGGCGGCCTTAATCTTGAGCGAAATCTCCTGCAGCTGATCCCAGGTGTAGTCGTCAAGCGAACCGCGGATGCCATCCAGGTAGTCGGGGATGCCAAAGCCATGGGTTGCCGCCCCAATGACGCTGAGCCCCGCAACGGCTGCAACGACGCCACCGATAATAAACCGGCGACGGGTCATGGCATCGTGCCGGGCCTGTTCCAGGATCTCTCGCGCGCGCTCGCCGGCGACGTCGACCTTAAGGTGCGTACCGGAGTCGATGTCGATTGCGGCATCACTGCCCGCGCCCTCGCGGCCCTCGGATTCGGCATCGGTGAGGTATGTCGAGAGCACCTCGAGCATCTGCTGCTCGGTGGGACGATCACACTGCTCGACTGAGAGACCCTTCATGATGATTTGGACGAGCGCTTCATCGCCCTCGCAGCGCGGCTCGAGCGGTGCCGGCTTGGTCTTGGTCTTTACGAGATAGAACGAGCCGGTTGCAGCGGCGTCCGTCGACTCAAAGTCAAACGGTTTGCGACCGCTGTAGAGCTGGTACAGAATGCTCGAAAGCGCATAGACATCGATTGCCGGCGAACGGCGAAGGGCCGCGATGCCTTCGATATCCTGCGTGAGCATCTCGGGCGCGGCGTATGCGGGCGTGGCAAAGCGCCAGATGTCGGCGCGTCGGGTGATCGTGTCGTCGCCGAGAGCCATGGTCGCGGAGCCCATGTCGATGAGGCAGGGGTCAAAGGAACAATCGGCAATCTGCTGCTCGAGCGTTCGGCTGGTGGTGCGGAACATGATATTGGCAGGCGACAGGTCGCGATGGATGACCGGATTCACGAGGCCTTGGGTCATCAAGAGCGCACGAAGCACGGCGTTTCCGACGGCGGCGACCATCTGGGTGGTCAGCCCGCCCGAGGCGTCGTGCGGAAGCAGGGGCAGCGCCTGCTTGAGCGAGGTGCCCTCGACCCACTCCATGAGGATGAGAGGGTCATCCTCGCGCGATCCGTAGCCATAGACGCGCGGAAATCCGCGCAGGTGCGAGACGGTACACAGATGACGGTACTCCTCGAACAGCGCGGCGGTGTTGGCCAGGTGCGCTGCCGATTGCTCGGCGGAGCGGTCGGGGGCTTGGCCGGAAAGGATGGCGTTGTCCTTGAGTAGCTTGACGGCAAAGACCTCGCCGCTCGTGTTGGTCGCGCGCAGCACGTGCCCGATGTTGCCGTTGTTGCGGTGGGCCGTCTGGAGAATAAGCGTCATAAACCGGCGCTTGGCGTCATCCTCGGCGCTGGGGTCGACCGCCACGGCGGTGTCAAACGTGTCGAGACGGATGAGTTTGTCGCCATAGGCGCTATCGGTAGTATCCATGGCGTTCCTTTGTCTGGCATGGGTTGCCGCACGTATACGTGAGCAGTGCGGATATCGGTAAAGTACCATGATAGCCGCACTGCCCACGTATACCGCTGAGCATTGTCGTTTACGACGCAGAAGGTAGAAGACGAAAGACGGACGGCGACCGTCTTTCGATCGCCGTCCGTGCTAGTCCACAATGACAAGGAATGTCGTGTAGAGACCCAGATGGAGCCTGTCGCTGTTTTCGATTTCCACTGGGGGATAGATCTTGCCGGGCTCGCGTTGGTCGCGTGGCGGTTCAATCACAATATCGCCGTCGCCTGCACCCGATTCGAGTACCGTGCCGTTGGTCGATCCAAGGCCCTGGGCGTACCAGTGCTCACCCTCAAGCCAAATGCGAAGATGCTCGCGCGATGCGTCGGCGCCCACATCGGTGATGCTGGGCGAGGTTTTGGGCAAAGAACCAATCACGGTGCCGCGCGGATCGCGTGTGAGGGGATGGATTTGCATGTCGGCGCAGTTGTCGGCATGGGTTCTGAGCAGACCGAGGTTGGGGGCGACGGTGCGCGGCTGCTCCAGGCTGCTCATAAAGCCACGTCCGACGGTAGTTTCGGTGGTGCCAAAGTGCTCGCCCGTCTTGCTGTCGCAAAAGCGCTCGACGGTGGCCACGCCCTGAACGGGATCGGCGAGCGCCCCCGTTGCCACAAAGAGCATAAGGTAAAGCGTGCTTTTCTCGCGCACGGCATTGCCGTCAAAGTTGTCGATGCGATTGAGGGCATTTGCATATAGGCGGCTGTCCAGCTTGTAGCTGGCGAGAGCCGACATCATTTCGTTGGCGGCCGGACCGCGATAGTGCTCGGCGATTGCCCGATAGGCGGACTCGCCGCCGCCGAGCTTGCTGCAGATTGCCGAGGAAAGGTTGAGCGTGGTGACGGTAAAGTCGCTGTAGATGGAGGGCGCGCACTGGTCAGGCTTGCGATGGACGATGTAACGGGTGAGATACGAGCGGTTGGAAGAGCATTTCTCGAGCAGGGTACTGCCGAGATAAGAGTTTCCATTGATGAGCATTCGGGCGATCTCGAGATGTTTAAGACCGCCGAACGAGCGAATATCGTTATAGAGGACCGAGCAAGGCGTCTCTGCTGCCACGGATACCTCCTTTGATTGCTTCCTAGCCAATATGGCGATAGGAATTAATGGCCCCCGGTGGGCGACGTATTAAATGGCTGCGCAATATATAGCGTAACCAAAGCAACATTATAGGCCACATGTTCGAAATTGCAGGAAGACTGAGAGATTTGGTTTGGACTGGACGGAAATCCCCCTCTGTCTTGATCTATAACAATTAGGGCCGATTTTACTCGGTAACTGTTACAGATTGAGACGTTTCTGAACCGTGTCGACCGTTTGTCTCGATCTGTAACACGTAGAGGAAGATTTGCCCTGTAGATGTTACAGATTGAGACAATCAGCCGGGCCCACCTCGTCCACCCCGTCATCTGTGGTTTACGTGGGGGCATACGGAGTACGGGTATACTAACCCGCGGCGAATCTGCTCCATCGCTTAGAGCTGCTGCGTCTGGACGGCGCGTGATAGGGCTGCCAAAGCGATCGCCAGCGTGCTGAGCAACGTCCTCTCTGTGCGCACCTGTTTTTGTATGTATTAGCGCACTACCAAGCACGCCCGCGCGGTCGCATGCCGTGCCCATTGCGCGTGCAGATAAGGAACAACAACATATGCGTAATTCTGTATCCGACGTCACGGACGCCGAGATCCTGGACGAGGCCCGCGAGGCCATGACCCAGGCTGCCTTCGATGCCGCCGATGAGGCCAATGCTGCCCAGGCCGTCGAGTCCGCTACCGAGAGCCTGCCCGCCTTTGACGAGCTGGGACTTTCCGACGAGATGCTTCGTGCTATCGAGAACCTGGGCTACACGGCGCCGACGCCCGTGCAGGCCGGCTCGATTCCCGTGGTGCTCGAGGGCCGCGACTTGCTTGCCGCCGCTCAGACCGGCACCGGCAAGACGGCCGCCTTTTTGCTGCCGACCATGAACAATCTGGAGCACATCGCTCCTCCCAAACCCGTGCGCGAGCGCGGCGGCCGCAACCGTCGTCGCGGTGCTAAAAAGCCCGAGGGCAACGGCCGCGGCCCCGTGATGCTCGTCATCACCCCTACGCGCGAGCTTGCCCAGCAAATCGACGAGGTCGCGAGCAAGATCGCCGACGTCACCGGCCATGTTGCCGTGACCGTCGTGGGCGGCGTGAGCTACAAGCCGCAGACCGCGGCACTCAAGTACGGCTGCGATATCCTGGTTGCAACGCCGGGCCGTCTGGTCGATCTGATCGAGCAGGGTGCCTGCCACCTGGGCGAGGTAAAAGTGCTGGTACTCGACGAGGCCGACCGCATGCTCGACATGGGCTTTTTGCCCGCCGTCCGTCGTATTGTGCGCGAGACGCCGGCCGAGCGCCAGACGCTGCTGTTCTCGGCGACGCTCGACGAGGAGGCCGTGGGCGAGATCACCGACCTGGTGAGCGACCCGGCTCGCGTGGAGATCGCGCCCGCCACGTCGACCGCCGACACCGTCGACCAGTTTGTGTTCCCGGTGTCTATCGAGGCCAAGAACAACCTGCTGCCCGAGTTCCTCAAGAAGGAGGGTCCGGAGCGCACTATCGTCTTTATGCGCACCAAGCACCGCGCCGACAGCTGCTGCCGTCGTCTGGAGCGCAAGGGCATCAGGGCCGCCGCGATTCACGGCAACCGCAGCCAGGCCCAGCGCGAGCGCGCGCTTTCTGCCTTCCGCGACGGCACCGTCGACGTGCTGGTGGCAACCGACGTGCTCGCCCGCGGCATCGATATTAGCGACGTGCGCTACGTCGTGAACTTTGACGTGCCGGCCGAGCCGACCGACTACATCCACCGTATTGGCCGTACGGGCCGCGCCGGCGAGCTAGGCTGGGCCATCACGTTTGTGACCGAGCAGGACGTCGACGAGTTCTACGAGATCGAGAAGCTCATGGACAAGACGGCCGATATTTACGAAGCCGGCGACCTGCACGTGGGTCCCAACCCGCCCGCCGTTGACCCCGAGCGCGATCCTGCCGCCTTTAAGGTGAAGAAGAAGACCAAGCGCGGCAAGTCCAAGAGCAAGAAGAAGCTTGAGCAGGCGCGTCGCGACGGCAAGCGCAACGGCGACGATTACGGCGACGTGGCTGGTCGTTCCAACCGCGGTCGCGACGAGCGCCGTGGCGACGGCGAGCGTCCGAGCCGTCCCAAGCGCGGTGGCAAGACCCGCGTGCGCGAGGGCGTTCAGGCTCGCGTGGACGAGGCTGTGGAGAGCGTGGCCCGCGAGGTGGCTGCCGAGGAGCGCGGCGGTGCTGGTGCCGCTGAGCAGCCTGCGCGCGGTAACCGTGCCGAGCGCCGTGCCAAGCAGTTCCAGGGCGAGGCGCATCGCCGCCGTCGCGAGGATGAGGATCGCGGTGGCCGTCGTCGTGTCGAGCGCGAGGACGAGGGCCGCGGTTCGCGCGGTGGCAAGCGCGGTTCGGGCGACCGCCATCGTTCCGGTCGTGATGACGAGCGCGGTGGCCGTGATGAGCATCGCGGCGGCGAGAGCCGCGGTGAGCGAGGTGCCCGTGGCGGTGAGTCCCGTGGCGGCAAGCGCTTTGAAGAGCGCGGTAGCCGCGGCGGCGAGCGTCGCGAGGGTGCTCGCGGCAATGGCGGCCGCGGCGGCGCTGGTCGTTCTAACGAGTCGCGCGATCGTCGTGACCCGCGTGCCAGCCGCGATCGTCGCGATGATTGGCGCAACTACGACGATACCCGCG